>JAQWNZ010000023.1 GCA_029246125.1 Flavobacteriaceae bacterium | reverse complement strand
CCTTGAAGTAACCAATTTTCAAAAGTAGTTTTGTCGGTATATTGGATTGGTTTGTTAAGAAGTTTTCCCCCTGCTGTCATTTGAACATAAAAAGGCTGAGAAGAAGTTTTAAAATTTATCGTCTGAAATGTTGCCCATTTTTTACCAATTGTATTAATTTTTTTTATTCTTCCATCATCAAACTGATAGTTAAATTGTTTATCTGGAGAAAGTTTTTTCCTGTCGTCCACATAGAGGGAAATAATGACGTAATTTTCTTTTAATAATTCATAGACTTCGGAGACTGCCCATACATTTTCTTCCATCCTTCGACAGTTTACACAGGCCCAGCCTGTAAAGTCTAAAAGTATTGGTTTATTTTTAGATATAGCGACTTCAAGACCTTGTTCATAGTTTTTATAACAATCTAAGCCCAAATAGCAATCCGATTCTTGCCCTCTAACACTGTAAAACTCAGGAGGTGGAAATCCACTAAATAATCGTAATTTATTTTCCTCTGAAATTAAACCAAGAAAGAGATAGCATGTTAAAATCAAACTACCAAAAGCTAAAAATTTACCAGATCTAGATAAAGGCATTTTAACATCATTAGGAAATTTGAAAATTCCAAAGAGATATAAAGTTAGTCCGAAGGCTAATAAAGTCCAAACTCCAACAAAAACTTCTCTTTTCAAAATACCCCAATGGGCAACTAAATCAGCATTTGATAAAAACTTAAGCGCCAAGGCAAGCTCTAAAAATCCGAGTACTACTTTTATTTTAGTCATCCATCTACCTGACTTTGGTAAAGCTTTTAGAGTATTGGGAAATAATGCGAATAGACCAAATGGTAATCCTAATGCAACCCCAAAACCCAACATACCAATACTTAATTGAAAAGCACCACCTTCAGAGGTCAATGAACCTGCTAAAAGAGAACCTAATATGGGTCCTGTACATGAAAACGAAACAATGGCTAGAGTCAATGCCATAAAAAAAACCCCAAGACCTCCACTTACTGTTGAGGCTTCATCTGTTTTACTTCCCCATAGAGTTGGAAGGGTTAGTTCGTAAAAACCAAAAAATGAAAAAGCAAAAAAAACAAAAACAGCAAAAAATATTAAATTAAGCGTAACATTGGTCGCTAAATTGTTTAATATTTCAGGATTTAATGAATCAATAAAATGGAAGGGCAAACTGAATGAAAAATAGATCAAAACAATAAAAAAAGCATAAAGTAAAGCATTAAATATCCCTTTATATCTTGAAATACTCTGCTTTAAAAAAAATGAAACTGTAAGTGGAATCATTGGAAATACACAAGGGGTTAATAAGGCTAATAAGCCACCAAAAAAGCCAAGTAAAAAGATATTCCATAACGAATATGTGCCTTCTTTTATAGTACTACTTTTTAGAAATTGGGTTTCGCTTAGCTCCAGTTCCAATGCTTGAGACATTTTTTGACTCTTTTCATCTACCTTAAGTTCAAAAGTTGTGAAAGATCCGTCAAGAGTAAAGCCAAAATTTTCAGTCCTAAAAATACAGAGTTTATCATCACAAGCTTGATAATTGATCTCTACTCTAAGTTTTTTAAGATTACTGTCAATTATTTGAATTTCTTGCTGAAAAGATGCACTGTTTTTAAAATAAGTCAAATCCATTTCAAAAACCTTATCAAAATTTGTAATGGATTCTCCTTCTTCAACAACTCCTATTAATTTATATCCATTTGAATCATCAAAAATAAACTCAGTAGGAATAGCTCCTTCGGGATTAGAAAATTGAGAATATAAATGCCATTTTGGAGCAATTTGGGCTTCGAATTTTAGTAGGTATCGGTTTTTAGAAAGTTCTTCAAGACTACTTTCCCAAATCACTGGTTCTTGTATTTGCGCTTGTAACCAAAAGATCCCAAATAAAAAAAACATCCAAGTTTTCATATTTCCAATTGCATTAATAAAATTTCACTGTAAGTCTCTTTTGGAATAAATCGTCTATCGCATCTTTTTCCAATTACCCATACAATGTCTTCACCAGAGCATAATAGCCATTGAGACTCTTTTTCTAGTGTTGTGTATTTTTCATCTTTAAAAAATTTACTCAATAATTTTTTCCCATTCATTTTGGTAGGGTAAAAGTAATCTCCTTTTTGGTACTTTCTTATAATTAATTGGGATTTTAACTTCTTTTTATCCAAAGCAGCTTGATGCGCTCTCCATGTTTTTTTTTGAACTAACAAAAGTGTTTCCCAACGAAGTGGTATAGGTAAATCTTGTTGGGATACTTCTAAGTTCAAAATAAAATTTTCTTTTTTATTTTCTTTAAGAGTTGATAAAACTAAAGTTTTATGTTCCTTGATTAAACGGTGTGATGAAGAGAAAAGAACTTTTCCCTTTTGAGCCTTTAAAAGTTTAATCACTTCTTTTGATGAAAAGCCAAATGGTGAAAACAAATAGTGGATACAAAATTCCTTTTGAGGGATTTGTTCTATCGCATTTAGGTCAAATTCATTCGATTGTTTGTTAAATATTTTTTTTTTTAATGTTTCCAACTTATTTTGAAGAAATAGATCTGCTTCATTTAGGTAATTTAGAGTTGATTTAAAATTAGTCAATGTATTGGGATTTCTTTCTAACCACGGTTCAATCAAATGATGTCTAAATTGATTACGTAGATAAGCATCTGTTGCATTGGAGGCATCTTCACGCCACTGGATTTGATTTGAATTTGCATAAGCTATAATTTCACTCTTAGAAATATTTTTTAGTGGTCTTTTTAACCATTCAGTGTTCTTTATTCCGAGAAGGCCTGAAATACCTGTTCCTCTGGAGGCATTAATTAAAAAAGTTTCAAACTGATCATTTAAGTTATGTGCAGTGAGTAGAAAAGTAAATCCATGAGTTTTACGTAATTCCTTAAACCATTCATATCTTAAGTTTCTTGCGGCAATCTGGGTACTTTGTTTATTTTCTTTTTTATAAAATCTAATATCAAAACATTTTGTAAAAAAAGGTATACTGTGTTTGTTACACCAATCCATCACAAATTTTTCATCAGCATCACTATCTTTATCACGTAGTTTGAAATTACAATGTGCTACAGAAAACTTAATTTTTTTTGAAAAAAGAAGGTTTGCTAAAACACTACTATCCACTCCTCCACTATGTGCTAAAAGCACATTCATAGCAGGATAATCGGAGAGGTCTTGTAGGGTATTTTTAATTTCTTCAAATTTCACATTGCTAAGGTAAGGATAACCATCTTGAAGTCATATAATTACATTTTAAACTGTTTTGTTTGCCTAAATAAAAAAAATAATTGAAATTTGCATAATTATGTATGACGTTAATCAACATACAAGTTCAAATATGAACGCAAAATATCTACTGCGTAATTCTCTTCGTCGCCCCTTTGGGGTGTAAATTTTTATGGAGTATGGTGCGCCCTTCTCCTTTGACGAACAAACAATAATTTTTTTTTCAAAATAGTATAAAATGAATATAATTCGCGCAAAAGCGAAACACATTACATATGCAAAGATCATTAGTGAATGCATAGACGAATCTGCAAAATCTCGAGGTACAGGAATTGCAAGACGAACCCCAGAGTACATCCATACAAAGATGTCTAATGGTAATGCTATTATAGCATTGGATAATGACGAATTTGCGGGCTTTTGTTATATCGAGGTTTGGGGACATGGTAAGTATGTTGCACATTCTGGATTAATTGTTGCACCTAATTATAGGGGTCAAGGTTTAGCAAAAAAAATTAAAAAAGAGGTTTTTGAATTATCATTGATGAAATATCCTAGTGCAAAAGTATTTGGAATTACAACTGGAATGGCGGTAATGAAAATCAATTATCAATTAGGATATAAACCTGTTCATTTTTCAGAATTAACCGATGATCCTGAATTTTGGAAAGGATGTCAAACTTGTAAAAACTATGATATACTTACACGAACAGAACGTAAAATGTGTCTGTGTACAGGGATGTTATTTGATCCTGTTGAAAAAATAAAACCAAAAAAAATTGACAATAAAGTATTTAAACGCTTAAAGAAAATTAAAGAAACACTTTTATTCAAAAATAAAAAATCATGAAAAAAGAAATCTTAGTACTTGCATATAGCGGTGGTTTAGACACTTCGTATTCTTTAAAAAAACTCTCTCAGGAAGGTTATGAAATCCATGCTGTAAGTGTTAATACCGGTGGGTTTTCAAAAGATGAAATCGAAACTACAGAAGCCAAAGCCTACCAGATGGGTGCATTTATCTATAAAAACATAAATGCTTTGGAAAAATTCTATAAAAAAATTATTAAATATTTACTTTTTGGAAATGTGTTGAAAAATAATACATATCCACTTTCAGTTAGTGCTGAACGAGTTATTCAAGCTATTGAAATTGTTAATTACGCTAAAAAAGTTGGAGCTAAATACATTGCACATGGAAGTACAGGAGCTGGAAATGATCAAGTACGTTTTGATTTGGTTTTTCAAGTAAAGGCTCCAAAAATTAAAATAATTACACTAATTAGAGACAATCAGTTGTCTAGAGAAGATGAAATTGATTACCTTAAATCTTATGGAATATACATTCCTTGGGAAAAAGCAAAATATTCAATAAACAAAGGTTTATGGGGAACTAGTGTTGGTGGGTCAGAAACATTAACTTCATATTTACCATTACCAAATTCTGCTTACCCAAGTCAACTTAAAGAGAAAAAATCGATAAAAATAGAACTCCAATTTGAAAAAGGAGAACTCCTGGGCATAAACGGAACCAATTCAGATTCGGTGACGCTTATACAGCAACTTCAGAAAATAGCTGAAAAATATGCCATTGGACGAGATATTCATATTGGAGATACCATCATAGGAATCAAAGGAAGAGTAGGCTTTGAAGCTGCTGCACCATTAATTTTGATCAAAGCACATCATTTGCTTGAAAAACACACCTTAAGTAAGTGGCAACAATTCCAAAAAGAGCAATTGGCTAGTTTTTATGGTATGCAATTACACGAAGGTCAATATTTAGATCCAGTTATGCGAGACATTGAAGCCTTTATGGAAAGGAGTCAAGAGCGAGTTACGGGTACTGTTTTTGTTCAACTTCATCCTTATAGATTTGAATTATTGGGAATAGATTCCCCTTTTGATTTAATGCAAGCTGAGTATGGAAGTTATGGAGAAATGAATAAAGGCTGGACTGCTGATGAGGCAAAAGGCTTTATCAAATTGGCCTCTAATTCAACAAAAATATATCAACATTTAAAAACAAAAAAATGAAAAAGGTTGGCATAATAGGGGGTTCAGGATATACTGGTGGAGAACTCATACGTTTAATCCTTCAACATCCTGAACTTGAGATTGATTTTGTGTTTAGCACAACACAAGCTGGAAAAAAAATCACCTCTGTACATCCTGATTTATTAGGAAGAACGGACTTAGTATTAACAGATACAATTAATTCTGAGATTAATGTGTTATATCTTTGTTTAGGTCATGGGAGATCTAGAGATTTTTTAAAATCGAATTCATTTTCTAAAGAGACTCTAATTATAGATTTAGGGAATGACTTTAGACTTGAAAAATCTTATAAGTTCAAAAGTAAATCTTTTGTATATGGTTTACCTGAGCTTCAAAAAGAAAAGATTAAAAAAGCTTCTGCAATAGCAAATCCAGGCTGTTTTGCAACCGCAATCCAAATTGCACTATTGCCCTTGGTTAAATACAAGAAATTTTCCGAGCCTATTCATATAAATGCAACAACCGGAAGTACAGGTGCAGGGATAGGATTATGTGCAACTACCCATTTTAGTTGGAGAAATAATAACCTATCTTGGTATAAGCCATTTAACCATCAACACTTGGGAGAAATTCACAGAACCTTTAATCAATTGGGAGCAAAAACAGAATTGTTTTTTATGCCTCAAAGAGGGGCTTTTTCAAGAGGTATTTTTACCACTGCTTACACTACCTTTAAGGGGAGTCTAGATGAAGCTGTTTTATTGTATAAAGAATTTTATAGCGATTCTCCTTTTACACATATTTCAGATAAGCAGATTAGTTTAAAATCAGTTGTGAATACAAACAATTGTTTTGTTCATCTTTATTTACATGAAAACACTTTATTGATTACAAGTTGTATCGATAATTTAATCAAAGGAGCCTCTGGGCAAGCTATTCAAAATACCAATCTTGTGATGGGATGGAAAGAAACTTTAGGATTGGAACTCAAAGCCATAATTTATTAAATAAATAGCTATGAAAATTGCCATAATCGGAGCTGGAAATCTAGGATTAAGCATTGCAAAGGGGTTAATAACAAACAATACTTATACCGATCTCTATCTCACTAAGAGAAAATTAGAGACTATAAGAGAATTTGAAGGATATAAAAGTGTTTTTCTAACTTTTGATAATAAAGAAGCTGTTAAAAATGCTGATATTCTGATTTTTGCAGTGCAACCGAGTCAGTTTGATTCAATACTTATAGAAATTAAACCATACTTAAATGAAAAGCATGTAATTATTTCAACAATTACGGGCTTTGATATTTCTCGAATAGAAGACCAAATCAGTAAGTCTTATCCAATTATTCGTGCCATGCCAAATACGGCTATCTCTGTAGGAAAATCAATGACATGTTTATGTACCAATAATTCAGGTAAATCCAAACTTCCTATCGCTGAAGCCATTTTTAATGGATTGGGAACTAGTATATCAATTGAAGAAAAGCTTATGCAGGCTGCTACAGTTTTGTGTGCAAGTGGAATTGCTTTTTGGATGCGTTTAATCAGAGCAACTACCCAAGGTGGTGTTCAGATGGGATTTGATGCAGATGTCGCGCTTAAAATGTCAATGCATACAGCTATGGGCGCAGCCAGTTTATTAGTAGAAGCCGGGACACATCCTGAAGAAGAAATTGACCGTGTAACTACTCCTAGGGGATGTACCATAACTGGTCTGAATGAAATGGAACATCAAGGACTAAGCTCTTCTTTAATTAGAGGTTTAAACGCTTCCTTTGATAAAATTAACGAAATAGCAAAACAGTAAATGAAACTATTCGATGTTTATCCCTTATACGAAGTAACACCTGTAAAGGCAAAGGGAGTCTATGTATATGACAAAAAAAGACAAAAATATTTAGATCTATATGGGGGGCATGCAGTTATCAGTATTGGGCATTCCCACCCCCATTTTGTTAGAAAAATTAGCCGTCAACTGAAAAAAATTGGATTTTATTCGAATGCTATTCAAAATCCATTACAATCTCAGTTGGCCTCTACCATTGGAGAACACTCAAACTTGCATGAATTTGAGTTATTTTTATGTAGTACTGGAGCAGAGGCAATTGAAAATGGTTTGAAATTGAGTTCTTTTCATACTGGAAGAAAAAAAGTTATTGCTTTTCGTGGGGCCTTCCATGGAAGAACATCTGCTGCAGTGGCAGTAACTGATAATAAATCAATAAATGCGCCTCTTAATAGTCAGCATGAGGTTACTTTTCTTCCTTTTAATGATATTGATAAACTAGAAAAGGAGTTAGCAAAGCAAACATATTGCGCCGTTATATTTGAATCCATTCAAGGTGTAGGTGGATTGGATGAGCCTGATAGATCTTTTGTTATTGCAATGGATTCCTTATGTAAAAAATACGGAAGCTGTCTCATTGCAGATGAGGTCCAGTCTGGTTTTGGTCGATCAGGAACATTTTTTGCCTTTCAAAAATATCCAATTAAACCACATATCATCACAATGGCAAAAGGAATGGGAAATGGTTTCCCAATTGGAGGAATTTTAATCCATCCCGAGATAAAAGCCAAGTTTGGAATGTTAGGGACCACATTTGGAGGGAATCACCTTGCGTGTGTTGCCTCATTAGCAGTGCTTGATATTTTAAAAAAAGAACATTTACAAGAAAAAGCAGAAAATTTAGAAATCTATTTTAGAAAAAAAGCTGCTGAAATTCCTGAGATTATAAAAGTAAAAGGGCGAGGTTTAATGCTAGGTCTTGAGTTTAATTTTGAAATTGGAGATCTTAGAAAGTCACTAGTATATAATCATCATATTTTTACCGGAGGAAGTAGTAATAAGAAGTTGATTAGAATTTTACCACCTTTGACATTGAAAGAAAAACACTTTGATATATTCTTTAAAGCATTAAAAACCGCATTAGAAAAAAATAATTCAACACAATGAAACATTATCTAAATCTTGATGCTATTCCAAATCTGGAAACAGCAATAGAAGAAATTATTGACTTGAAAAACGATCCATATTCTTTAGAACATTTGGGTCAAAATAAAATTCTTGGGATGTTATTTTTTAATCCTAGTTTGAGAACACGCTTAAGTACTCAAAAAGCTGCGCATCACATGGGTTTAAAAACCATGGTTATGAATTTTTCAAATGAAGCTTGGGCACTTGAATTTGAAAATGGTACTAAAATGAGCGGATTGCGTTCTGAACATATCAAAGAAGCTGCA
The DNA here is from genome assembly GCA_029246125.1 of Flavobacteriaceae bacterium. Taxonomy (GTDB): domain Bacteria; phylum Bacteroidota; class Bacteroidia; order Flavobacteriales; family Flavobacteriaceae; genus MS024-2A. Next base: position 678 of record JAQWNZ010000023.1, on the reverse strand, counting down.
GCGGTTGTCTCCCAATATTGTGATATTATAGCTATACGTGCCTTTGCATCCTTGAGCAAAAAGGAAAAAGATGAGGAAGAACAGGTATTAAATAATTTTGTCCGTTATGCAAGTATTCCAATAATAAATATGGAAAGTGCTACAGCTCATCCTCTCCAAGCACTTGCTGACGCAGTTACAATAAAAGAACATGGGTTTACAAAAAAATCTAAGATTGTGCTGACCTGGGCACCTCATCCTAAGGCACTCCCTCATGCGGTTGGCAATTCGTTTGTAAAAATGGTCCAAAAAATAGACGCTGATTTTGTAATTACCCAACCTAAGGGTTACGAATTAAATTCTGAAATCACAAAAGACACCCCAGTGATTTATAATCAAGAAGAAGCGTTAATAGGAGCTGATTTTGTTTACACTAAAAATTGGTGTTCATACAATGATTATGGAAAAATCCTAAAAACTGATCAGGAATGGATGATGACATCAGAAAAAATGAAATTAACCAATGATGCTAAATTTATGCATTGTTTACCTATACGTAGAAACATAGTTGCAGCTGATGATGTGTTGGACCATTCCAATTCATTAGTGATTGAGCAAGCAAATAATAGAACATATGCAGCCCAATGGGTTTTAAAACAACTTCTTGAGAATGGATAAGCTACAAGTCGTCAAAATTGG
>JAQWNZ010000015.1 GCA_029246125.1 Flavobacteriaceae bacterium | reverse complement strand
GTGTCGTTGTTTCACCAACTTGTTTTTCTCCAACATAATTAGCTCTTAGATTAAAACTAGATTGAAAAAAATCGTTTTTAAGGAAAGTAGTTAATCCAAAATTGATTCTAAATTGAGCTAAATCTCCAACTCTTTTTTCTTGAACTTCATCTTCTGAATTAAATTCTTGACTTATCACTTCAAGAGGACTTAAGTTTCCCTCATAAGCATCTATAAATGTACTATTTAGATCGGCCCTAACAAATTTATTTCTGTATTTCAAATTAAGCATAGCTCCCAGTGCAACAAAATCATTTTCATTTACATTTTGATTAAATCCAAGATCAGTAACTCTTGAATCAATTGCATTTTTTACGTCATAGATAAAACTTGTAAAATTCCATTTAAATTTTTGATCTTCACTGCTTCCAAGTACTGAAGCATCTAAATATTGTATTTCCTCTGGCTTAAGAGATGGATTTGGAATACGATTTCCACCAGTTGAGAATTTATTGTAAAGAGATACATTTTGAAATCCTTTAGAGTAGTTTGTTTTAATTGTTAATTTATCTGAAGTCAATACGATTCCAAGACGGGGCTGAAAAATTTCATATCCTTCTAATGAACGAACTAATTGTCTATCATAACGCCCTCCAAAATTTAGATGAAGCTTGTTATCAATGATTAATTTGCCCTGTAAAAAAGTTCCGAATTCACTTATTTTATAAAAATCATTTTTAGTTAGCATTGAGCCAGAGCCGGATTCACCTTCATTTTGAGCATAAGCATTTTTTATATCCTCAGCATATGAATTTTCACTGACAAAATCCGTATTATAATTTCTATAGAATAGATAATCACCTTGACTTGTTGTTATTCTTTTATCAGTTCCAAAAGTAATGTTAAGATTATCAGAATTATAAAATAGACGTGCTTCAGTTCTTCCTTGAAGAGTTTGATAATAATAAAATTGATTTCTCCATCCATGTGGTATTGAGTTTTCTACGTTTTCTTCTTCTGAGAAAAGTATTAGGTCTCGGATATTAAGTCCTGATGAGGGATTTCCAAAAGGTCTAAAATTAACCTTATTTGTCTCTTGCCCCAGTGATTGGTTTTTAACAGAACTTAATACAGAAAAACTCATATTATCGTTAAAAGTATAATTATACTTTAAATACATGGTTGTATTTTTAGGTGCCCATACAGATCCATTTCTAGAGGGTGCCATATCCAAATCTTGCATATGATTTAAACCCTCTGAGCGCTTCCAAGTTCGGAAACCAATTATAAGATCTTTAATTTCAAGTTTAGAGCCTAGAAAGAAGTTTTCTGTATGATTTGAATATCTCAAATAATTTCCATTTACTTGACCTAAATATGCAATCTTATCATACTCTTTTGCTTTATCCCCACCGAATTCAGATAATATAATACTATTGTCAACTACATTAAAAAATGGACTATTTGGATCTAAATTATTTAAACTTAGATAATTATTCAATGCATTACTAGATTCAAAATCTTGCCCTAAGTGATCATATTCAAATTGATCTAAGTCAGAAACAGAATAATTAAAAAATGGTAGTTCTGACATATCATGTTCATCGGAACGAAAATAACGACCAGTAATTTGGAAATTTACTTGTTTATCTTTTCGGCTGCTCCCCATTGTGAAATCAGCGTCATAAGTGTTATAGCTTCCTCCAGTAAAATTACTATTTAGATAGAATGAACTTCCTTTTTCAATTTTTTCGTTCTCAAAATAATTGCCTGCCTCTTCTTTTGATGAATAAGTAATAATATTAATTGTTCCTACAAATGCTCTAGGGCCATACATCGTTGATGAAGGACCATAAAGAATCTCAACAGCTTTGATGCTACTAAGTGGGTATTGACGTGATATATAAGCGATGTTAGACCATAAGTCATTTTCTTCTATGCCATCAATCATAAAAAGTGTTTTTTCGGTAGTTTCTTGCCGATATCCCAATTGATAAATACTAGCAAAATTCAAACTGTATGTCTTGCTTATTTCAAATCCAGCAACATCCGAAAGAAGATCAACCAAATCTGAATATCCACGGGCAATAATATCTTTAGCTTCAATTATCTCTACTACCGCCGGTGCTGTTTCAAGATCCTCAGGACGCTTTGACACAGAAGATACAGTAACTCTCAAGCTTTCTTTTTTGGTACTGTAAAGTAATTTTTCGAAAATAATGTTTTGATTTTCAGGGCTATAATTTGCATTTGATAAAACAATATCATTTAAGTAACGAGATGCTAATGAAATGGAATCTTCTGCTATTGCAGTTAGAGCAAGAAGTTCTCGCATTCGATTGGTATTTCTTAGTGAAAGTTTATCATCCGAATTTATGCAACATTTTAGGTTGTTTTTGAGAGCTGAAAATTGACCAATAACATAAAGTTCATTTAAGCTATTAATCTTACAATCACAATCGTTACTTTGAGCCTCAATTTTAGAAATAAACATTAGTATTAGAGAAAACCAAAAGATGTTTTTATTTAAATGTTTACCCATTATGAATATTTATAAAAATAAATTTAACTGAAAGATAAGGAAACATCAAATCATCTAAAGTGAAATTTTAATAAATGTTTAGCCATGCAGGAGAGTTTTTAATTTGTTTAATTCAAAGTCTGGATTATTATAAAAATTGGACATCCATAATCTATAATATTTATGATTTGACTTTTGAGCAATTTTGCATCTGTCAATATCAAAGATATAATCTTCATATCCTCTATGCATTACCTTTCCATTGATATCAATTAATAGTATTTCACCTGAATTTTTTTTCAATGCGATTTCAAATTCATAACCACCAATTTTAAAATAATTTTGGAAACTAATCTTTTGGTCTAATTTAGTTGAAAGCTTTTCAATAAGATATTTTGTAAATGAGCTTAAAGCGTAAATACTAAATTTACTTTTGAGTCTATTACCATATTGTCTTTGACTCACAACATCTAAAACTTTAGAAATATTGTTTTCATCATCATCATTTAAAGCATTTACATAATTTAAATAAGCATATAAAATACTTTTCCCTCTATTACCATTCTTTTGAATTAATGATTTGTATCCTGAATAAACATTTTTTGGTATGGATGAAAAAACAACTATCTTATTGATTGCTCTGGTGATAATTACATTTAGTAATTTATGACCTCTCTTTTTTGTGTTTATAGGTCCGAGTCTTTCCTTAAAAACACCATCCTCATTTAGTCCATATGTTGTGCCTATTATAATTATATCACGTTCTTCACCTTGAATATTTTCAATATTTTTCACAAAAAAGCCATTGGCCTGTAGTTGTTGAAGTTTTTTGTAAAATTTCAAGCTCACCTTAGATTGAATCTCTAATTGATTCAAAACCTCTTCCCTTTGTTTGAGACTGAAAGTAGCAACACCAACAGATTGATCATTAGGTATTTTATCTTTTATAAATTTTACAATATTTGATGCTTCTTTTTTATTCACACGATTAATAAATTTCCCTTTTAGAGGATAAAACTCAATTGCTTTATAGTTCTTAATTGGGGGTTTTGGAATTAATCGCGATTTGTAAAATGCAGCATTTGAAAAATTAATCAAATCAGGATGTTTTGAACGATAATGAATATCTAAATAGTGCGAATTAAAATCCATCTTAATACAAAAATCTAGCAGTGATTTTGTATTATTATACTTATTTTCCGAGTCAAATTCATCGTTAATTCCAGTTTCTGTGAAATAGTCCATTGGAGGAAGTTGATGAAGGTCACCAGCTATAATAGATTTTTTACCTCTTAGCATAGAGGTAAATGTATCTTCTATTTTGAGTTGACTCGACTCATCAAAAATAACATAATCAAAATAGCCCTTTTCCATTGGAAAGAGACTAGAGCAGCTACTAGGATTTGTCATGCATACTGGGAAAAATGATTTAAAAACACCTGTTTTATGACTTGATATATGAGTGAGTGAGTGTTTTAATCTTTGCGGAGTGCTTTTTTTTGCAAAAAATTGTTCTATTGATATGTCAGTAACTATTTTTTTAAATTTTTGAATTCCTTTTACTCTTCTTTTAGTTAACCTACGAGATGTTTTATTTATTATATAATTATTTATTTGTTTTACATCTGTCTCAATATCATAGTATCCTTTCTCGAAGCCATTAAAATCAAAATTATCAATATGGTTTTCATGAAGTAAATATGAGCAATACCAATCAAAAAAATCTTTCTCAAACGAATCAATTGTACCTAATTTATTTACTAAAACTTGATCATTTTTTTTTAGTAATAAATAGTAAGAATGAAATTTTTTAATCCGATCATATTGGTTTATTTCGGTGTACAATTGTTTTATTGTATCGATTATTAAGTTTATTTTCTGATTAAGATCAATTGCCTTAATTTGATTTTTAAATTTGGAACTGAATAGGTTTATTTTTTTAATTTGAGTTGAATAAAATAAATACTCTTTCTTAATTTGATCAAGAGTAGTATCATCCGAATCTATATAATCTAAATATTTAAATGCAAAAGTACTTTTACCCACTAAAGCCTTTTCTAGCCTATCCCTAAGTTCAATTAACTTATCAAAATAATCTTTATAGATTGTGCTTATTAAGCTGATAAACTGATCTTTTTTATAATCTAATATTGAATCATCTAATAGATCATAAAAAGAATTATAGGGATTGAAATTTTGATAGTATTCCTCATAAGTTTTTTTAAATAGATCCTTCAATCTTTCAAATTCGTTGATAGTAAAAGAAAACTTGTCTTTACTCATCCCAAGACTTTTTTCCAATTGTTTATATCGATTTGATTTAATTTTTATAACAAGGTCAGAATAGGAAATTTTTTCACCGAGTAGAGAATTATAGAGTTTTTTTTTGGTTTTGTTTATCAGACTAATCACCTCCTCAACCTTTATAATTTTTTCATTCACTATTTTTTCTTCAGTAGAAGAATAAAAATATTTTTTTCCTTTTTTTTCTTCAGTAAATAAGTGGTCTCCTTTATTTAAATTCAATAAAATATCACGGACTTTATTTATTACCTTTCTTCTGTCTTTTTTAACTTCAGATATGTTAATACAGTACTCCTCCAAACCCAATTCGGATAAATTTTTATAGAGAACATCAATAGCAGTTTTTTTCTCACACACTATTAAACATGTTTGACCTTTGCTTAGGATATATGCAATAGCCGCAGTAAGAGTTTTACTTTTACCAGTACCTGGAGGACCATGTATAACAAGGTCTTTTCCCATATTAATTGTTCTGACAACCCTTTGTTGGGAATGGTCTAATGCCACTCCAGAATAGAGCGAATCATTTAGATTTTTTTCCGTTTTAAAACTACAGGGTATAGTTTGATTTTCTAAAATATTATAATCAGCTACTATAGCTTCTTTAGAACCAGCGTAAAGCCCAATTATTCCGTTATTTATAATTTTTGGCTTGTGATCAACAAAAAATTTAACTGCCTCCTTTTGAAAAAAATCTAAGGGATAGAAAGGATGATATTCATCTAAAGGTTTACATTTCAGTGGCAAAAGAATTTTATTAATTATATTAAGAATGTTTTTGAAATCAAGATTTTCAACACCTATTTTTGGTGGATTAAAGTTGGGATTAAACTTTCGTTTTATGATACTAACTAATGAAGGATTTATATAAACATTATCTTTCGACCTACGTTTGATTCCTACTAATTCTGTTCGTTTAAGATGTCCCGAAATCTTGATATCCCAAACTAAAATTGGATAAGTATTAATTCTCTTTTTTTTTAAGTCTGGAATTTCAACAAGTGGATAGCCTATTCCTATTGGGTCCAAATTTAGCTCGTTGATGAAATCAATGTTTTTTCGAAGAATGTGAAGTAATCTTCTTTCATTTTTATTTTCAGAAAGGTTTTTAAAATTAATGGGGAATTCAATTTTAAAAGATTGATTAGTTAAAAGCTTGTTGGATATTCTTCTTGGATCTAATTTGATAGATAAATTAGCTATTGATATAAGATCTAATTTATTAATGCTTTTTTTTGGATGTGCATCAATAAAAATAGAACGTGCATTCGAATCTAATATCTTTTCTTTTAATTGATTTATAGAATAGCTTTGCTTCATTAATTTGACCATAAACAGAACTTTAGTCAACTATAAATCAAAATTAAATAAGGAATTTTTCTAAAAATGGGTCCGTAAATTTCAAAAGAAATAGCTTTCTTTCTAATTCTTTTTAATTAATAAAAAACATTTAAAGTTTTATTTTAAAAACTTTTGATTAAAATTAAATCATGAAAAAAAATTCATTAAATTATTAAGTGCCAACCCCTGTCATAGATTTTTTTATATCATTTCTGATTTTGTTTTTAGAGTTAGCATTTAATTTGCCTGTAGCAATTAATTTCTTAAATGCAACTTTACCATCGGAACCACCAGCTTTGATCATTCCTGCTATGTTTTGAGGATCTTCTGACTTAGGAATCTTATTTCCTGCAACTGATCCACCAACACCATCAATGGCAGCATTTTTAGCATTATTAACGAATTTTTCAGCAGAATTTTTCAACTCGTCTATACTATCAAAACCACTCCCTTTAACCGATGGTAAATTTAGAGCCCAAATAAAGTCAATCGAGTCATCATCTGGTGGGGTTTGAAAAGCCTTATTAACAACCTCCGCTGAGTTTGTATCCTTCTTATTATTGTTACCCTTGTATAGTTGAAACCATCTTTTAGGCACGGAATACAGTTTTCCAATACCGGTACGTACTAATTGATAAGTAGCAAGGCCAGCAGCTGCTACTTTTGAAAGAGCCTCAGGGATTAAGAGCATGATAGCTTGAACTAAATCGATTATACCTTGAACAACAGTATTAACTGACATTAAAAATGCTTTTGCTAATTTTCCTATTGTGTAAGGAATTTTTTCGTCTTTTTTACCAGCCTTCTCTTGTTTAGTACCCAATGCTTTCAAATTTGTCCAAGCTTTCCATTTTGAATAACCAGTTGCTATACCTCCTCCAATTTTCATTATAGGGCCTGCTAGTGAAGCAATTGCGCTAAATACTCCTGTCTTGACAGTTTCTGTTGCAGATTTTGTATTACCCATTAAAGTATCAGTTACAGTCTCAGGTTCCTTTCCTGGATTATCTAGTAATTGTACATCTTTATAAATTTTATTGCTATCACCTTTTATAGTGTTTAATTCCGTTGCTACTTTACCTGCTGTTCCTGGTTCAGCTAATTGAGCTTCTTCTCCTTTTTTTTCTGGACCCTCCTCTTTTTTTTCTCCAAAACCAAATAGACCTTGAACAACACCTCTACCTGAGCTTGAACTAGACTTTAATTGTAGGGTGGAGTTTTGAGGATTATTTCCTAATGAGGCTGCTTTTGCTCCCATTACATCCGCTTCTTTCTCCAAAGACTTGTCAGTATTAACATTTAGGCCATTAATTTTTGTTGTAGGTGAGACTCGTTTTTCTTTTTGTTGTACAACATGCCAAGCTTCATGGGCTAAATGCTTCTCTTGACCACCTGCCACATGTATTTGATTTCCTTCTGCAAATGCATGGGCTTTCATTTGTTTGGGCTTATCTGAATTTAAATGGACTTTTACATCGTCTAATGATTGTCCAGAAAGATTCTCAACACCATTTTTAATATTGTCTGGAAGCCCTGTATTATTTTTTTCTGATTTTAGTTGAGTTGCTTCTAGTGATGAATTTTGTGCGTGAAGATCTGCCTTAAGTTGATAAGACTCTAATTTAGATGAATTTTTATTTTCTTTAGTTGAGTCTTGTTTAATGCTCGATTTATCGCTTCTTGTATTATCATTTGTTTTGGATTTTTTCTTAGATATTTTGGGTGAAGCGTACATTTATTTTTTTATTAAATATAAAAAAAAAATTATAATTGTTCTATTCCTTGATGTGTGAATTCAATACTTTCTATCGCTGCCTCAGAAGATTCTGAATTCATTTCTGTTGATGAGTATTTTAATGGGAACGCATTTTTTAGTTGCCAAGTCATTCTTGGCTCTGTATTTTCATCTAAAAGACGAATTACAACCGTCATCCGCTTATATGTGTTTAAGGCGATTTTTGAAATCAAGGCTTGATATGTATCATCATTTGCAAAAACCCCTTTTTTTAAAGTTAAGTTTCCAGATTTTTTTATTCCAGGCATTTGTATAGTTCCAAAACTTGGATCATTTCCGTGACGATAAGAAATATTGTCCGCCTCTACCTCAAGGCCAGAAATTTCTAGAAAAGGTAGATCAGTTAAATCATCTATATCCACAGAAAAATAAAATTTTGGCAAAGGCCAAAATTGATCCTGTTCTTCCCCACTACCGGCTGTTGGAAGGGCCATTTTTAATTAGTTTAGTTTAATCAAATTTAGTTAAAAAACAAATAGTCATAACTTGATTTAAAATAAAAATAGATTTAATTTTCGAATTTTTGAACTTTTGAACTTCAAATATTATTATGTGTTAACTATTAATCTTCGTAATTAATTATATGATTTGCAAAATCTTCATCTAGTAAATAAGATTCAATTGAATATTTTTGTTCAACAGCCTCACTATTTATCTCTTTATATTTATTTATTTGTTCACCAATCTTTGCAAGTCCAGTTTCTGGATTTTCTAGTATTGGCTCTATATTTTGGATATAACTGGTGGCAGCGTTAATTTGATTTTGATAAATGGAAACTTTATCATAATGAATCATTAATTTATCTAAAGATTTCTGGATTTTTTCTTTGTATTCTTTTTCTAATCTCACAATTTTTTTTGTGTAATGAGCTTCATCTCTTCCCTTAAATCTTTGTTTGAGTGTTTTTCTTACTTTTATATCTTCGCGTTTTTGGTATTGTCTTAACATTTCAACTTCATGATTTTCTTTTTGTTCATCTAACTTTTTCTCATCTTTACTCACTTTTTTACGGTACTTATTAAATTCTTTGTTAGATAAATTTTCTTCAATTGAATCTCTTAGAATCTGAATTATTCTTTCCTTTTTTGAAGTTATTTGTTCTTCATCAAAAACACTTTCCTCTATTGGAATATCATCTATATTTTTTTTAGGATTTTCTTCTTTTAGAATGTCATTAAATTTTTTGAGCGCATCTAAATATTCTTTTGTGTTTTGTTCAACTTTAGGAGGTTCTTTTACGTCGCCTTCTGAAATTTTATCTCCTTTAAAAACCCCTTCAGTTCCTTTGTCATTATCCTTCTCATTAATGAAATCATAAGTTCCGGCTTTCTTCGAAGATCCTAATTCCCATTTTTTAAGAGTTACTTCATAAAGTGTTTTGCTAAATACAATAAGTGCTTTTGCCTCAACCCCTGCACTTAACTGGGCTATAAATTCTGCATCAACAACATAATCCCCTAAAAGTGATGTAAAGTTATATTCATTGTCTAATTCACCTTCCAATCCAAGATTAATATTAGCATTTGCCATTGCCTCCCCTTTCAAAAAGCCAGCAAGTTTTAGTAAATATGCACTTCCAACCCCCAAAGAGCCTTTGATCCATACCCCTAACCCAGCTGTACCATTCCCATTTCCTGAAATTGATGTTATATTACCAACTTTAGTTACTGTTCCTTGAATTCCAATACTTGCTCCTGCCTTAGCTCCGAATTCAACTTCAGCTTCCATTGGAACCGGACCAGCCATAAAAAACATTGAAAGGCTAAATTGAATAGGCCAAGCTCCTTTAGCTCCATCAGGAATAAATGCATCTGGTAGTTTAGGTGATTGAACATTAAAGTTCATATTATAATCTTCTACTTCTGGTAATTTTTTTTCTTTGTGGTTCCATATTAGACTAGCCTTTCCACTAGCTTCAAACCACTCTCCTCTTTTTATGGCCGCCCCTACATCAAGTCCAAGAGCATAATTATCTTTCTTACCTTTTAGAACACCGTCACCATTATCGAGTTTTAAACTTCCAATATCAGGCAGTATTTTTGGTAAAGGGAATCTAATTTCATCCCAATCTATTTTGCCTTTTTCAACAACAACACCTGTGCCATTTGCAGTAAGCGTGTTTCCAGTAGGTAATAATAATGAAATGCCGAGGGTCTCCATTTCAAGTTTTTTATTTTCATATTTTAACTTAGTTGAAGTCAGTTTGAGTTTATTATCTAATAAGCCAATACTTAACCGTTCTCCAATTACATTAAATGACCATTTACCGTCCTTTAAAGTCATACCTACTCGAATTCCGTCAGCAGTTATATTAGTTCCTGGAATAGAATTCTCACCAATTTCAAAAGTTCCTTCTGCATGTTTTTCATAGCCCCCTTTCTTACCCTTGGCAGTTGCAACTACATCCTTAACACCTATAAATCCGTCAAGGCCTAGTTTTTCTGTTTCAAAAGTTGCAAGTTCCCAGTCAACCCCATCTTTTGAAATAGTCAAATCATCTACATTTGCGGATAAATTTTTGTCAAATAATTTTAGTTCAATTGAAGTTTGAGATGCAGATAAAGTCTTACTAGATTTATCGTAATTAACTCCAGAGGCCTCAGCATGTAAGTATTTTCCTATTTTCAAATCAATCCCAACGTCTTCTACTTTTACGTCATAATTTGTTTCATTTGGAACACCTGATATTGTTGACTTACCTTTTGTCTCAAGAGTAGCATCTTCAGGTAATTCTACTGAAAGCCCAACTTCTCCAGAGAGATCATATCCATATTTTTCTGACTTTCCTCTTAAAATTGCTTCTGGACTTTTTACCGTAATCACATCACCGGTATAAATTTCTTTTTCAACCTTTACAGTAATAGTAGCCCAGTCTACACCATTTGCTTTGCTGTAAGTTAGATCTTTAATTTCTGATGATAGTCCAAACATCTTAAGTTCCAATGTGCCATCACTTGCGCTAAATTTTCCTTGCTCATATTGAACACCATTTGCAGAAACGACTAAATTTTTATTAAACATTTCAGCTTTGATATTAACCCCATCCATTTTTAATGAATGGAATTTTGAAGTTTCGGTACTATAATTTATCTGAACACTCCCACTAGCTGTCAGCTCTGCATCAGGAATTTCCATTGCAAGATCAACATTTCCTGAAGCCATAATTTCATAATTATCATTTTCGTGGGAAACACTTAATTTTGGTTCTGAAATTTGAAGTTCATCAGAAATTTTTATTGCATCATTATAATCTATCTTAAGCTCCTTAAAATCTATTCCTTTTTCGCCAATTGTAACATCAGTTCCACTGCCCGAAATCTCTTTACCTTCAAAATTAATTTTTAAATCTACCTGTTTGGCAGTAACATTTCCCTGTTCTAACTCACTAAGATTAAGTCTAGAAACTTTTAAATTTACAATATTCTTAAAGTTTGCTTCAATAAGTAAGTTTGCAATTCCATCTTTTATTTTCTTAATGGAGGCTAATTTTGCTTTTGCTTTAACATCATCATCGTCTTTATGATTTGTTTCCCAACCAGAGATCAGTTTTACAATTTCACTCGACTCTATTAATATAGATTTTAGTTGACCGTAATTAGTTATTGACGACGAAGCTTTACTTTGATATTCATGATATTTATCTTCGATTTGTTTATAGGTTGTTTTAAAGCCAAAAGCACCTTTAATTTTGCTTGTTAGTGATTGTTTATCTGAAAGCGATGTTAATTTTATGGAAGAAGGATCAGAGGCTTCTTTAAATCTTTTTACTATAAGTTTTATTGACTCTCTTTTTTTGTCGTCATTACTGGTTTTACCTCTTAGTCGGTTGAAACCTGATTTTAATTTTTTAGCTCCAAATTTTGCTCGTTTAAAACCTGATTTCATCGCACCAAAAAGTCCTTTTTTCATGCGCCCAAAAAACCCTTTTTTCTCTGATTTTTGTTTTTCTTTTTCTGTGTAATCTGCCTTTTTTGATTCAGTTTTCTCTTTTTGTTTTTCTTTTGGATGTTTGCTCAACCAATTTTCACCTTCAGAAATAATTTGTTTTCCAATAGATTTCTTTTTCTCATCGTCGTTTTCATCCTCAAAATCTTTTACAAGATTTTGGAGTTTCCCAAAACTTGTTTCTTTCCCAAATACAGATTTTATTTTAGAATATAAACCCTTACTTCCAGATAACATTAAGGTTTCAGGTTCTATTTTAACAGAAACAGATGATTTTTTTTCAGAATCATCATCTGGATTTGAAGGAGTTTCATCTTCTGTTGCTGCTAATTTATCAGATTGTTCTTGAGCTTCTAATTCACTATTTTCTTCTTTTTCTTCTTC
>JAQWNZ010000019.1 GCA_029246125.1 Flavobacteriaceae bacterium | reverse complement strand
ATTAAGTAATCATGACTCTATACCCGTCGAAATTCCTTATTCTAAAGAAAAAATAACTCAACTTATAGAGGAAAGTTTTGATTTTGATCTCAATAATTTTAAAATACAACCATTTTTAAAAAATTCACTTTGGAGTACACTATTAAGCTATATGGGTTTTGCAGGGTATATAAATCCAATTACATTGGAATCACAGATTAATAAAAAGATTCCAAAATTAAATTATATAGCAACAGCTTCTCATGAAATGGCTCATCAATTAGGGATTGCCTCTGAATCTGAAGCTAATTTTGTAGCATTTTATACAAATTCAAAACACCCGGATCCATTTATAAAATTTGCAGCCTTCACTTTCGCTTTAAACTATTGTTATTCTGAATTATTCAAAGCCGATCAAGAAAAAGCTAAAATGCATCTCTCTAAATTGAATTCTGGGATTTTAAAGAATTTTGAACAGCTTTCTGCTTTTTGGAAAAAATTCAAAAATCCTTTTGAACCTTATTTTAAAAAAGGATACGACTCGTATCTAAAAATCAACGGGCAAGCAAAGGGAATTCAAAGTTATAATGCAATGGTAAGTATGGTTATTGCATTTACTCTTAATAATAATTTAAACTCTGAGTAATTTTTATTCATTTGCTTTTGGAGTAAATAATTTTAAAATACCTTCGTTTGAGTGAAATATTTATCAAGTTATAAAAACCCTGAAATCAAACTCCTACGACTTCTCTCAAAAAAGTCCAAAGAGCGAAAAAAGCATTTTTTATTTGTTATTGAGGGGCTTCGTGAACTTAAAAGAGCACTTGACGGAAATTACACAATTAACTCAATTTTTATCGAAGAAGGCTATGAAATAGAATTTGCTAACATAACTAAAAAACTTAGTGAATCAGATCAGTATTTGGTTTCAAAAAATGTTTTTGAACAAATAAGTTTTCGCTCAGGTTCAGAAAAAATAATGGCTATTGCCCAATCTAAAGAACACTATTTGGATTTATTTAACCCAAAGAAAAATGACCTAATTTTGGTTATTGAAGCACCTGAAAAACCAGGGAATATTGGTGCTTTATTGAGAACTGCAGCAGCTGCAGAATTTGATGGAGTTATAATAGCAAACCCAAAAACAGATTTTTACAATCCTAATTGTATTCGTTCGAGTTTAGGTTGTCTTTTTCTTCTCCCTACGGCGATAGCTTCAACTGAAGAAGTAGTTAAATATTTAATCAAAAAAGAATTTTTCATTGCAACAGCAGCTATACAAGAAGATGCAATACCTTACAATAAATTTAATTACAAAACACCCTGCGCTCTTGTAATGGGAGCAGAAAGTTCTGGTTTGGGCGCCAAATGGTTTGAAGCTTCAAACCAACATCTGATCATCCCTATGTCAAAATATGTAGATTCATTAAACCTTTCAGTTTCGGCAGGAATTTTGATGTATGAAGCTAAAGCAAAAATAATTGAACAACAGAAACATTAAAATCTTTAGTATATTGAAAGTGAAATGATTGTTGACCTAGAATTAGAAAACAAAGAAATTGCTAAGCAGTATAAAGAATTGCTTCGTATAAGCTATCAAACACTAAGTGACAAGGATAAGAAAATGATTAGACTTGCATTTGATACTGCTGTAGATGGTCACAGAGATCAACGAAGAAAGTCTGGTGAAGCGTACATTTTTCACCCTATCAATGTAGCTAAAATTGTTGCTAATCAAATTGGTCTTGATGCCACCTCAATATGCGCAGCATTATTACATGATGTAGTTGAAGATACAAGATTTACATTAGAAGAAATTGAGCGTCTAATGGGAAATACTGTTGCAAAAATTGTACATGGTTTAACAAAAATTTCGAATCTTAAAAAGGATAAAAATATTTCACTTCAAGCGGAAAATTTCAGAAAAATGATCCTTACGCTTAATGATGATGTCCGTGTAATAATTATAAAAATTGCTGACCGTTTGCACAATATGCAAACCATGGACGCCATGCCGGAATACAAGCAAGTGAAAATTGCCTCCGAAACCTTGTACATTTACGCTCCATTAGCTCATCGGATTGGATTATATAATGTAAAAACTGAACTCGAAGACTTGAGTCTAAAATACACTGAACCCGAACGATATATTTCAATAAAAGGCAAAATCGAGGAGAGCTATGATAAACAAGAAAATTATATCAGAACATTTTCCAAATTTCTTTCCCAGGAATTGGACAAAGAACGTCTAAAATATATCATAAAGGGAAGAAGTAAATCAATCTATTCTATACACAGGAAGATGCTTACTCAAAACATTTCTTTTGAAGATGTTTTTGATAAGTTTGCCATGCGCATTGTTTTTAAAAGTACGAGAGCCAAAGAAAAACTTTTTGCATGGAAGATTTATTCAATAGTTACCGATCATTTTACACCAAACCCAACCCGTCTTAGGGATTGGATATCAGCGCCCAAATCAAATGGTTATGAAGCTCTTCATATAACAGTTATGGGGCCTCAAAACAGATGGATTGAAGTTCAAATTCGTTCTGAAAGAATGCATGAAATTGCTGAAAAAGGCTATGCTGCTCATCATAAGTATAAGCAAGGGAAACAAAAAGATATAGGTATTGAAAGCTGGTTAAATCGATTGCAAGAAGTTTTGGAAAATAATTCTGGTAATGCTGTAGATTTCGTAGAAGATTTCAAGTTAAATCTTTATGCAAAAGAAATTTTTGTATTTACACCTAAAGGTGATTTAAAATCACTTCCTCAAGGGGCGACAGCTTTGGACTTTGCCTTTGCTATTCATACTGATGTTGGAAAAAAAACAAGAGGAATTCGCGTAAATGGACGTTTAGTTCCATTAAGTAGAGAATTAAAAAGCGGAGATCAAATTGATGTAATTACATCAGAAAACATAAAACCATCAAAAAATTGGTTGGATTTTGTGGTTACTTCACGAGCGCGATCGATCATAAAATCTTCATTAAATGAAGAAAAAAAGAGCCTATCAGAAGAAGGTAAAGAAATCTTAAGAAGAAAACTAAAGCAGCTAAAAATAAACATGAGTGAAAAAACGATTACGCAAATGCTGCTCTTTTTTAATTATAAAAATAGTCAAGATTTATTTTATAGAATGGGAATAGGAACTCTTGATAATAAACAACTTAAAACTTTTGCTAGTGTATATCAAAACTCTGTTTTAAACTTTTTTAAACGAAGGATTAAATCAAATAAAAAATTAGATACTAATCCTTCAAGCGAAATAACTGAAAAATTTGATCAAATAGTATTTGGAAAAGAAAAAGAACCCCTAGCGCACAGTTTTGCAAATTGTTGTAGCCCAATACCTGGAGATTCTGTATTTGGTTTCATTACAGTAAATGAGGGCGTCAAAGTTCACCACAAGGAATGTCCTAATGCCCTAACTCTACAGTCCAATTTTGCATACCGACTAATCCCCGCAAAATGGATTGATTCTTCCTCAGAAGAATATTCAGTTGTATTAAAATTAAGTGGTATTGATAGAAAAGGACTTGTAAATGAAGTAACAAGAATGATTTCAAATACCAAAAATGTTGATATAAATAAAATCAATTTTGATTCGCATGATCAATTCTTTACAGGAATGATTCAGCTTAGTGTCCAAAATAAAACAATACTGAATAAACTGGTCACAACACTATTAAAAGTAAACGGTATTGACAAAATTGTTAGAGAGTAACTCATTATAACTATCTTTATATAAATTATGATAAAAAATAAATCTAATCAAGACGTTGTAAAAGACGTTTTTGTCAATTTTTTGGATAAACAAGGACATCGTAAGACTCCAGAACGATTCGCCATTCTATTTGAAATATATGATAGTAAAGAGCATTTTGACATTGAATCTCTCTACATCAAAATGAAAAATAAAAATTATCGTGTCAGTAGAGCAACCCTTTACAATACTATAGAGCTATTACTCGATTGTGGTCTTGTAAGAAAACATCAATTTGGAGGTGGTCAAGCTCAATATGAAAAATCTTATTTTGACCACCAACATGATCACATTATACTTACTGACAGTGGAGAGGTAAAAGAGTTTTGTGACCCTAGAATCCAACAAATAAAAGAAACTATTGAAGATATTTTTGATGTTGATATTCATAACCATTCTTTATACTTTTACGGTACAAAAAAAATAAACCCCCATAGATAAAAATGACAGTAGATTTAATACTCGGACTCCAATGGGGTGATGAAGGGAAAGGAAAAATAGTCGACGTATTAACATCTTCATATGATATAATAGCAAGATTTCAAGGTGGACCGAATGCAGGTCACACCCTAGAATTTGAAGGAAACAAACACGTTTTACATACCATTCCTTCAGGAATCTTTCATCCAAAAGCGGTAAATCTCATTGGAAATGGAGTTGTAATTGATCCTATAATTTTTTTTCAAGAAATTGATAACTTAGCCCCATACGGAATCAATTTTGATGAAAAATTATTGATTTCAAAAAAAGCGCATTTAATCCTGCCTACACATAGACTTCTAGATGCTGCTTCAGAAACTGCAAAAGGAAAAGCCAAAATAGGGTCAACACTTAAGGGAATTGGACCTACCTACATGGATAAGACAGGTAGAAATGGTATTCGAGTAGGAGATATTTTTGCTTCAGATTGGAATGAAAAATACCAAAAACTTACCAAAAAACATATAGAAATTCTGAAGGGTTTTGAGGATAGTCATGAATTAAACTTAGATGAAATGGAAGCCGTTTTCATTAAAAGTATTGAAGAACTGAGGAAATTTAAAATTGTTGACAGTGAACATTATTTACATCAAGCACAAAAAGCTGGTAAAAAAATTTTAGCAGAAGGTGCCCAAGGATCATTATTGGATATAGATTTCGGAACCTATCCATTTGTAACCTCGTCCACTACTACAGCTGCAGGAGCTTGCACTGGCCTTGGAATTGCTCCAAATAAAATAAAAGATGTATTTGGAATTTTCAAAGCCTATGCAACAAGAGTAGGTAGTGGACCTTTCCCGACTGAACTTTTTAATGAAGATTGTGAAACCATGGGCCAAGTAGGAAATGAATTCGGCGCTACAACTGGCCGCTCAAGACGGTGTGGATGGATCGATCTAGTGGCATTAAAATATTCCATAAAAATCAATGGAGTTACTCAACTGATGATGATGAAGGGTGATGTGTTGTCTGGATTCAATAAAATTAAAGTATGTACAAGTTACCAAACTTCACAAGGGTTTCAGGACTACTTTCCTTATGACGTTTCAGATGAAGATATCAAACCCGTTTACGAAGAATTAGCAGGCTGGAATGAGAATCTTACTCAAATGACTGAATTTTCTCAATTCCCTCAAAATTTCATCAATTATATTGAATACCTCGAAAAAGCATTGGAAACACCAATTAAAATTGTTTCTGTAGGACCTGATCGAGCACAAACGATCTACAGATAACTCAAACCAAATGAAGTCTTCATTTTGTATTATCTCAATATTGATTACTCAATTTTTTTTAGGAATTCTTTCAGCTCAAGAACCCAAAATCATTCAGATCCGTCAAGCCGGTGGTTCTACTCAAGACCAAGAACGCTTTCCAGATGCCAATATTCTTTTTAAATCAGATGAAAAAAGAGTAATCTTATATCATGATGGAGCGCTTATTGAATCAGACCAAGCTTACTTTTACAAGAAAAAAAACTATTTCAAAGCTATGGGTGACGTGATATTTACTCAAGGTGATAGTTTACGAATGACATGTAAAACAATTGAATACGAAGGAAAAACAAAAACAGCTTACGCTGAAGGTAATGTATACCTAGAGCGACCAGATATGACTTTGAGAACAGAGGTGCTGAATTTGGATCGTATCAACGAAAAGGTATTTTACAATACTCCAGGAATAATTGTAGACAGTACTAGCACACTTACAAGTAATCAAGGTCAGTATTTTATGAATCAAAAAAAATATCGATTTATATCAGATGTGACTATCAATAATCCTGACTACATCGTAAACTCTCAACGACTGGATTATTTTACAGAGAGTAATAAAGCATATTTATATGGAAATTCTAAAATTAAAGGTGATGCATATACTATTTTATGTGAACGAGGATTTTATGATATGGAACGGGAAAAGGGTATTTTCAAACAAAATGCTACACTGTTTTACGATAATAAAATTATCAAAGGCGACAGCCTTTATTTTGAAAGTGAAATTAATTACGCTGCAGCGACTAAAAATATCAGCATTGTTGACACAATTAACAATTCAATTATTACAGGACATTACGGTGAAATTTTTAAAGAAAAAGATTCTGCAATCATAACTCGAAGAGCTATGGCTATAAACATTATAGATCAAGATTCATTATTCATACATTCAGATACTTTAGTAGCTACTGGCCCAGAGCAAAAGCGTATCCTGCGTGCCTATTATGATGTTCGAATTCTTAAAAGCGACATAAGAGGGCGTTCTGATTCTTTGTATCTAGATGAATCAATAGGTCTTACAAAACTCCTTAAGAAACCGCTCACCAAAAAGCAAGAGCAGGTATTTACAGTGCAAGATTATACTAAAAATAATCCTGTTTTGTGGTTTGACAAAAGCCAAATGACAGGGGATGAAATTCATTTGTTATCCAATACAAAAACAAGAAAATTAGACTCCCTAAAGATTGATGGTAGGGTCTTTATTATTGAAAAAGATACATTGAGTAAAGATGGATACCAACAAATTAAAGGAGGACTTTTAAGAGGTGCCTTTAAGGAAAGTAAGTTAGACAATATAGTCATTACAAAAAATAATGAAATGGTTTATTACCTGTATAACGATGAAGACCTCCGGTTGATAGGAATTGATAAAACCACTTGTAGTGCACTAAAAATGAAGTTTTTAGGTGGGCAAATTGATGATATTACTTTTTTAGTAAGCCCAAATGGTAATGTGTTTCCTGAGAATGAACTTCCTGAAAATGAACGAACTTTAAAAGGCTTTATCTGGCGAATTGCACAACGCCCTGAAACAATTGAAGATCTATTTGATGAAAATGACAAAGAAGAACAGTTTTCAGAGATTTTAAAATTTCAATACCCAGAAGAAGAAGATTCAGTAATTAGAAAGCCCTAAAATAGTCTGCATGCTAAAAGATGATTTTTTAAAATACCAAGCAAAAACAACACCAAATCCACTTGGAATAAGTGTTGCAAAAGCTAAAGGGGTTTATATCACTGATACTTATGGAAAAAAATATCTTGATTTTGTTTCTGGAGTTTCTGCATGTAGTCTAGGGCATTGCCATCCTAAAGTAACAAGAGCAATTAGAAAACAAAGTAAAAAATATCTTCATGTAATGGTTTATGGAGAGTTTGCCCAAGCCCCGGCGGTTAATTTATGCAAAGAGCTTATCGAGTTACTTCCAGATAATCAAGAGTCAGTTTATCTTACAAATTCTGGTACTGAAGCCATTGAAGGAGCATTAAAACTCGCTAAACGAGCTACAGGAAGAAGTGAATTAATTGGTGCTCATCAAAGTTATCACGGAAGTACCCATGGGGCTTTAAGTCTTCTCGGTTCAGAATATCAAAAGACAAGGTTTCGTCCGCTTCTTCCGGACATAAGATTTATTCGTTTCAATTCAGAAGAGGACTTAAAGCTGATTACCAATAAAACTGCTGCTGTACTTTTAGAAACGATTCAAGGAGGAGCCGGTTTTATTTTACCTAAAAACGACTTTTTAAAAAAAACAAAAGATCGTTGTGAGGCCGTGGGAGCACTCCTAATACTAGATGAGATTCAACCAGGTTTTGGACGAACAGGAAAATTCTTTAGTTTTGAACATTTTAATGTAAAGCCCGATATTGTTGTGATGGGAAAAGGTATGGGTGGGGGTCTCCCCATTGGAGCTTTTTCTGCATCACATCAACTAATGCAGTTACTCGAAGAGCATCCTAAATTAGGACATATTACAACTTTTGGTGGAAATTCGATAATTACTTCTGCTGCTTTAGCAACACTAAGAACAATCCGTGAAAGCCAACTGATGAATAAAATTTCATCTAAAGAAGCATTGATCAGGAAGGAATTAATGCATCCATGTATTCAAGAAATTCGTGGAATTGGATTAATGCTTGCACCACTTTTCAAAAAACCTGAAATTGCCAATCAGGTAGTTCTAAAATCAATTGATAATGGATTAATACTTTTCTGGCTTCTATGGGAAAAGAAAGCAATTCGTATTACACCCCCGTTAACTATCTCTGAAAAAGAAATTAAAAAGGGATGTAAAATTCTTAAATCTGTACTTGATGAATTAATAGGATGTTAATTAAATTGTTAAAAACAATCCAATGCAAATACAATTCAAGTCATTCTACAAACTAATTTTAATTTAATAAGATTTTATAAATTTCTATGTTAAATTATAATTCTGAGGAGACGCGATCTTCTATTATTAGATTTGAGCAAATGCTCAAAACAAATCTTATCTATTTTTTTGATGCACAAGAGTTTGAAGACATCATAGTTCATTATCTGGGATTTGGGGAAAATCAATTAGCAAAAAAAGCCCTAAAAATGGGATTAGCACAACATCCTAACTCAAATGAGCTTTTATTGCTCCAAAGTGAATTCTTCATTTTGGAAGAAAAATATGATTCAGCACTTAAATTGTTAGATTACGTCGAAAAATTAAATCCACTAGATGAAGAAGTTTCACTTCAAAAAGCTAATATTGCATCAAAAAGTGGAGATCACAAATCTTCAATTAAATTCTTAAATAAAGCTTTAGAACTTTCTAATGACCCATCTGAAATATGGAATCTCCTTGGTATGGAACATCTTTTGGCAGAAGAATTTGATAAAGCCTCTTACTTTTTCAAAAATTGTATTGAAGATAATCCCTTGGATTATTCAGCACTATATAATTTGCTTTACAGTTATGATCACCTGAACAAAAATGAAGAATCAATTCTTGTTCTTAACGAAATATTAGAAATAATCCCCTACAGCGAAGTAGCATGGCATCAATTGGGGTTGGTACTTCTAAAAAAAGGGAATAAAAAAGAGGCTTTGTCAGCATTTGACTTTGCAATTATCAGTGATGACAACTTTACTGGTGCCTATATCGAAAAAGGAAAGCTTTTAGAGACAATGGGGCGGATCAACGAAGCTATTGATAATTATGAAATCGCATTAAAAACTAATGATCCTAGTGCTTTCGTTTTTCAGAGTATTGGAGAATGCCATGAAAAATTAGGAAATAATGCACTTGCTATAAAGCATTATCTCAAGGCAATTCATCTTGAACCAAGTAATGAAAATAGTTGGGTTAAATTAATTGATTATTACATGGTCCAAGGTCAATACAAAAAAGCAAAATATTATTTTAAGGGCGCCCTCGAAATAAACAGTGAATCTGTTACCCTTTGGAAAAAAGGAACAATGATTTATAAATCTTTAAATCAGTTTCAAAAAGAACTAAATGCTTATCAAAAATTATATGATTTGGGTGTTTTTGAATTACCTATTTTGTTAAAACACATCGACCTTCTTTTGCAATTAAAAAATTGGGGGAAAGCATATAAGATAACAAATGAAGTATACAAATCCTTCCCTGAAAGTAAAAGCCTTATCCATAGATTAGGTGGATGTAGTATGGAATTAGGTAAAAAAAATGAGGCGCGCTATTTTTTAAACCTAGAACAACTTAGCGGAGAGGAATTGCTTGAGCTTTCTAAACTTTTCCCTTCTTTTGACCAATTTTAAAGCTTCAACCTACTTAATTCCTAATGGTTTTCTACCTTTGTTTTCTAACTATTCCAAGTGATGCGCTACTTAATCCTATACTTAAAAGGTATGCTCATGGGAGCTGCAGATCTAGTTCCTGGAGTTTCGGGTGGAACATTGGCACTAATTACAGGTATCTATAGAGAGTTTTTAGAGAGTATTAATAATGTCTCCTTTGATAACTTGAAATTTGCGAGAAAAGAGGGAGTTAAAGCCACTTGGGGAAAAATCAATGGCCCATTTTTATTATCTATTTTTGGCGGAGTTTTCACAAGTATATTACTTTTTTCTAGAATACTTGAATGGTTGATTAAAAATGAACCTTTAGCATTGTGGTCATTTTTCTTTGGTTTGTTGGTTGCGAGTATTATTTATCTATTTAAATCAGAATTGTCTTTCAACTTTCTTAACCTCCTGTATTTAGGTATTGGAGCCCTGATTTCATTCTTAGTTACTCAAATGAATGGTGGTGAAAATCTTACCAGTCTTTGGTATCTATTTCTCTCAGGATTCATTGGAATTTCAGCAATGATTTTGCCTGGGCTATCTGGTGCATATATTTTAGTTGTAATGGGTGTTTATAAGACAATTCTCTCTAATGTTCGTCTTGCCCAAGATTTGGTTTTCAATTTTGACCAGGCTCAATTTATCAAAACAGCCAGTGTATTAGGAGTATTCATTTTAGGAATAATAGTTGGTCTAAAAGTATTTTCAAAATCTTTAAGTTGGCTTTTAAAACGATATCCAGAAAAAAGTATTGCTTTTTTAGTTGGACTAATGATTGGGGCTTTACACAAGGTTTGGCCTTGGCAAAATACTCTTAATGATCCTTTCAAAGAATCCCATGCGGTTCTTCCTTATCAATTTATAGGTAATCCTCAAATAACAACAGCTATTCTATGGATGGGCATAGGCTTTGGGATTCTTTTTCTTATTGAAAGAGTGAAAATACTTACAATAAAATGAAAACCTTTCAAAAAAAACGCACCCTTATTGAATTCTTTTTTTTGGTTTTGAAAGGAATAATTATGGGTGCAGCAAATAAAGTTCCTGGGGTTTCCGGAGGAATTGTAGCCTTAGTGGGAGGATTTTATGAAGAAATGATTAATTCCTGTCAACGTCACAATTTTATAGCAGCAAAGCTTTTTTTTACAGGAAGAATAAAAGTATTTTGGAACTACACTAATGCCTCCTTTTTATTCACACTATTTGGAGGCGTATTGATAAGTTATTTTAGTATTTCACTTTTTTTAGATTATGCTCTGAGCAAAAATGAAACAGTAGTCATGGGAGGGTTTCTAGGAATGATTTTAGCCTCTTTATATCTCGTAACAAAACAAGTACCTTATTGGAATAAAAACCTTTTTGCATTTTTAATTATAAGTTTTTTTATGGGCTTAAGTCTAAGTTTTGCCAAACCAATTTCTGAAAATGATAAACTTCTTTTTGTCTTTTTTTGTGGTATAATA
>JAQWNZ010000016.1 GCA_029246125.1 Flavobacteriaceae bacterium | reverse complement strand
TTTCAGGCTTTGAAAACGCCGGTCATTGGGCCGCTTTTAATGCAGTTCCTACTACTGCACATACACTATGGGGCGTTGTTGCGGGGAAATGGCTGATGGATAAGACTAATCAGTTAGAAAAGTTGAAGCGTTTACTAATTGTAGCTTCTTTAGCACTTTTCCTGGGTTATGTCACTACTTTTTTTACCCCAGTAATTAAACGAATTTCAACAGCCTCTTTTGTGCTGCTTTCATCAGGATGGACTTTCCTAGCTTTGGCATTTTTTTATTGGCTTATTGACATAAAAAATATCCTCAAAAAAACTCTTATTTTTAGAGTTGTAGGAATGAATCCAATCTGTATTTATCTTTTTGCTTCACTTGGAGGAGGCGATTTATTCCTTAAGATAATCAGACCCTTTTCAAACAGTCTCATTAAAAGTTTTTCGCCATGGTTAGCAGATTTTATCTCTGGTATAGTAGTGCTTTTCGGATTATGGTATATTTGCTATTGGCTATATAAAAAACAAATTTTCATTAAAATTTAAAATGAAGTATTTATTATCATTTCTATTATTTGCATCATTAATTTTTGGTTGTGAAAGCCTTAAAAAAAGCACTTCACAATCTCCAAATATTATTTTATTTTTTGTAGATGATATGGGCTGGCAAGATACCTCCGTTCCTTTTTGGAGTCAACCCACAAAATTTAATAAAATTTACAAGACCCCTAACATGGAGCGCTTGGCAAAAAAAGGAATCAAATTCACAAATGCCTATGCTACCCCAGTATGTTCCCCCACACGAGTTAGCCTAATGACAGGAATGAATGCTGCAAGACATCGAGTCACTAATTGGACATTAAGACCAGATCAAAAGCAGCCGATGGAACTTAATCATCCGAGTTTAATATTCCCAGATTGGAATTTTAATGGGTTGGGTTTAAACCCGTCAACGCCTAATACAGTTTATGCAAAACCCTTACCCCAACTTTTATCTGAAAAGGGTTATTATACTATTCACGCAGGAAAAGCTCATTTTGGAGCTATTGGATATCCTTCCTCCAACCCTTTAAACCTCGGTTTTGATGTTAATATTGCAGGGCATGCAGCAGGTGCTCCAGGGAGTTATTTAGGCCTTGAAAATTTTGGGAATGGTGATCCAGATAGAGAAGTTTGGGCAGTGCCAGGATTAGAAAAATATCACGGGCAAGATATTTTTTTAACAGAGGCGCTCACCCAAGAGGTTTTTTCTGCCTTGGATCAGCCCGTTCAAAAAAACAAACCCTTTTTCTTATACTTTTCTTTATACGGAATTCATACTCCTCTAATGGCTAATGAGCGCTATGTAGAACCCTATCGTAAAATGGGATTAGAAGAACCAGAAGCTCGCTATGCTTCGATGATTGAAAGTATGGATAAGGCTTTAGGAAATCTTATGGAATATTTAGAAGAAAATCAACTTGAAAAAAATACTGTTATCTTATTTATGTCGGATAATGGCGGATTGAGCGCAGTAGCAAGAGGAGGTGAAAAACATACACACAACATACCCCTAAAAAGTGGAAAAGGTTCAATTTACGAAGGAGGAATTCGCGTACCAATGTTGGCTTATTGGCCAAATATAACCCAAGCAGAAACTATCAATTCAACACCACTTATTATCGAAGATTTCTTCCCTTCAATTTTAGAGATGGCTCAAATTGATACAAATGATTTCCCACAAACCATAGATGGTCAAAGTTTTGTTCCACTACTTCAAAATAATACTGAAAGTCAAACAAATCGTCCATTGTTTTGGCATTATCCTAATGAATGGGGACCTGAGGGCCCTGGCATAGGAAGCTACAGTGCTGTTCGCCAGGGTGATTGGAAGTTAATTTATTTTCATACAAATAAGACTTTTGAACTTTATAATTTAAAAGATGATATCCGTGAAAATCAGAATTTGTTAAGCTCAGATTATGAGAAAGCGAAACAACTGTCAATCAAGCTAACTCAATATCTAAAAAAAGTAAATGCTCAAATGCCATTAGATAAATTAACTAAAGAAATTATACCTTATCCATCTAATCTAGCATATTTCAAAGAATAAATATTTCTCTTACGAACACTTATTTCCAGCCCTTCTTGAATAATTTACGTACGGATTAGCACCATTAAAAATGAAGAATCAGTTAAACTTTACAATATCTAATGTTAAACCCAAAAAGTGGAAATAATTCAATATTTATAGGCTAGCATTATTGAAATTACTTAAGAATACACTAACATTATTTATGAACTTTATTCAAAATTTAGGTCTATCCCATTAAGGATTGCACTTTCATCGCTAATCCCATATCACCTGTAATTTTTATTTGACCTCCCATTACAGCCATCATTGGATTAATTTCTCCATCTCTTAATTTTTCTAGAACTTCAGCTGTCAAACTAATTGTACAATCTGCTTCATCATTAGATGCAATTACTTTATTTGTATCTCCTGTACCATCAATTAAAATTCCTTGACCATCTACTTCAAATTTAATAGAACCGCCAATTGGTGACGAGTCTGCAGCTCTTTTTTCAAACTGGGAAACTATGTTTTCTAGGCTCATAATTATATTTTTTTTTAAAAGTAAATTAAAAAAATGACACGATGTCATTTATTTAATTAAATTTAATGTTCAAAATCTACAAGATGAATTATCGACTAAAGAAAGTAGCTGTTCTAGGATCTGGAGTAATGGGTTCAGGAATTGCATGCCATTTGGCAAACGTTGGAATGGAAGTGATAATGTTGGATATAGTCACGCCAAATCTACAAGGTGTCCTATCCAATGATAAAGTCCAAAGGAATAAATTGGTCAATACTGCTTTGCAGAAAACGATAAAATCAAAACCCGCACCACTATACCATAAGTCATTTGCATCGAGAATTGAAACTGGAAATTTTGAAGATGATTTTGAAAAAATTGCTGATGTAGATTGGATTATTGAGGTTGTTGTTGAAAATCTTAAAATAAAAAAACAGATTTTCGACAAAGTTGATCAATATAGAAAAGAAGGAAGCTTAGTGAGTTCTAATACCTCAAGCATTCCTATAAATTTATTGGCTGAGGGTTGCTCTGATGATTTTAAAGCTTGTTTTTGTGGGACACATTTTTTTAATCCTGCAAGATATTTAAGGCTCTTAGAAATTATACCGACAATTGAAACCCAAAAAGAGATAGTGGATTTTTTTATGGAATTCGGTAAAATTACTCTAGGAAAACAAACCGTATTATGTAAAGATACTCCGGCCTTTATTGGAAATAGAATTGGAGTAATGTCCGGTATTGAGATGACCTTTCTTACAGAAAAATATGAATTCAAAATTGAAGAGGTTGATGCATTAACTGGTTCATTGATTGGAAGACCCAATACAGCAACATTTCGTTTACAAGATTTAGTTGGTCTTGATACAGGAGAAAATGTGAGTCGATTTGTAGCAGAAAACGTAGAAAATGATTCTTACATTGAAAAATTAAAAGAAAGACCTGAACCCAAGTTCATAAAGTTCCTTCTAGAGAATAAGTTTTTAGGAAATAAAACAGAAAAAGGATTTTATGAGAAGACCTCCAAAAAAGATGAAAATGGAAAAACGATCATCAATGCGATTAATTTAAAAACCATGGACTATGAGCCTGCAATACGTCCAAAAATGAAATTTGTTAAAAATGCAAAAGGGATGGAGTTGATGAACAAGAGAATGCGATATCTTGTAGAGGGAGAAATGAAAGAGCAGCACTTTTTTGCTGAGTATTTTGGTCAATTGTTTGGCTATTCAGCCGCAAGAGTTCCAGAGATTTCGGATCAGTATTACCCTGTTGATGATGCAATGCGAACTGGGTACTTTTGGGATTACGGACCCTTTGAATATTGGGATTTAATAGGATTTGACTTAGGGATTAGTCTAATTGAGAAAGTTGGTACAAAAATTCCAGATTGGATAAATCAAATGAAATCCAGCGGGCATACTTATTTTTACAAATTTGAAGGCGGACAAAAAAAATATTTCGATATACAATCAAAAAAATACGAACCTGTACCTGGTACAGAATCATTTATTATCCTAGATAGCTTCAGAGGACAAACACCGGTGATTAAAAATAGTGAGAGTATTGTACATGATATCGGCGATGGGGTACTTTGTTTTGAATTTACTGGGAAAAGTAATTCCATTGGAGAAGGAGTGGGAAAAGCTTTGTTAGAGACCATCGAACTTGCAGAAGAAGGTAATTGGAAAGGCTTGGTTGTTGGTAATAATGCGAAACAATTTTCTGTAGGAGCGAATCTGATGAATATTGGAATGTTTGCAATGCAAAAACAGTTTGATGTTTTGGAACGTTTTGTGGATAATTTTCAGCAAATAAATATGAAAATCCGAACTTCTAAAATTCCTGTTGTTGTAGCGACTCAAGGTTATGTATTTGGAGGAGGTTGTGAAATTGCCATGCACTGTGATGCTGGAATTTATGCAGCTGAATCATACATCGGATTAGTTGAGATTGGAGTTGGACTCTTGCCTGGTGGCGGAGGAACTAAAGAATTTGCTCTTAGGGCTTCAGATGATTTTTTTGAAGGTGATGTGCAATCACCTACTCTAATTAATTATTTTAAATCAATTGCAACAGCAGCTGTTTCTACCTCAGCTCATGAAGCATTTGATTTAAAATATCTTAGAAATGAAAGAGATGAAGTTTGCGTTAATACACCAATGAATATTGGTATTGCAAAAGAAAAAGTTCTTGAATTGGCAAAAAATTATATCCCACCATCCTTTAGAAAAGATATTAATGTTTTAGGTAGAACGGGTATGGGAATTTTATATTCAGCTATCAATGAATTTAGGATGGGTGAATATATGTCTGACTACGATGTTGAAATTGCCCAAAAAATTGCCTATGTTATTTGTGGAGGTGACCTAACTTCTTCTCAGAAAGTAGGTGAGCAGTATCTTCTTGATATTGAAAGAGAAGGATTTATGAGCTTACTAGGGAATCAAAAAACACTTGATAGGATTCAATACTTATTAATGAATAATAAACCTTTAAGAAATTAAATTATGGATGCATACATTATAAAAGGTTATCGCTCTGCCGTTGGGAAAGCTAAAAAAGGAGGGTTTAAAAATTACCGTTCAGACGACTTAGCTGTTGATATTATAAAACATTTAATAGAATCAGTTCCAGAAATTGATCCTAAAACAGTTGACGATGTAATTGTAGGTTGTGCAAACCCTGAAGGGGAGCAAGGACTTCAAATTGGTCGCTTAATTTCAGCACGTGCTTTGGGCAAAGAAGTCCCTGGTGTAACAATCAATCGTTATTGCGCTTCAGGGTTAGAATCTATTGCCCAAGCGGTATCAAAAATTAAAGCTGGCTTTGGAGAGATTTTTATCGCCGGGGGGATTGAAAGTATGAGTATGATTCCAATGACGGGTTACAAACTCTCACCCAGCTATAAAGCTAATTTAGAAAATTTGAATTATCACATCAGTATGGGGCATACTGCTGAAGCTGTTTCAGATAAGTATGGAATCACTAGAGAAGCCTCAGATCAATTTGCTTTCGAGTCTCATCAAAAAGCAGCAGCTGCAATTGATGAAGGAAAATTCAAAGACCAAATCGTTCCTGTTGAAGTTGATGATGTTTATGTCAAAGATGGAAAAAAAATTACATCTAGTCATATTGTAGATATGGATGAAGGAGTAAGAAGAGATACAACAATTGAAGGATTAGCAAAGCTTAGACCTGTTTTTAAAAAAGGAGGAGTGGTAACTGCCGGTAATGCATCCCAGACATCAGATGGAGCTGCATTCACTTTAGTAGTAAGTGAGGCTGTCGTAAAAGCACTTAGCCTAGAACCAATAGCTCGATTGATATCTTGTGCTGTGGGTGGTGTTGATCCATTGTATATGGGGATAGGCCCTTGTGAGGCAATTCCTAAGGCATTAAAGCAGGTAGACTTGAAGCTTTCAGATATAGAACAGACAGAACTTAACGAGGCATTTGCTGCTCAAGCGCTTGCTGTTATTAAAGAAGCAGGGCTGAATCCAGAAACGGTAAATGTTAATGGAGGTGCACTTGCATTAGGACACCCTTTAGGCTGTACTGGAGCAAAGTTAAGTATTCAACTCTTAGAGGAGATGAAATTACGAAAACAACGTTATGGTATGGTTACCGCATGTGTAGGTGGAGGGCAAGGTATTGCAGGAATATTTGAGCGACTATAAAGTATGAAAGAATTTGGGGAGATTCTTGGTAAACGGGAATTCCATAAACAACAAGTCCGCGAGCGCATTCTTCAAGAGTCTTTGATTCTATTTACAGATAATGGTCTTGAGAAAACTACAGTTTCTGATATCGTAGAAAATTGTGATATTGCTCGAGGTACTTTTTACAATTATTTCCCCGATATGAATACCCTATTTGATGCTTTAATTAACGAGCTTAATCAGAAAATTGTTGAGTCCATTCAACATACAAGAAAAACTACAAGTAACCTATATGATTATCTTCATGGTACTTTCAAAAGTTATTTTGATTTGATTAGCTCTAAACAAATGATACAATTTCACATTGTCAACCAAGCTCACATTCGAAAAAGTTCTTACCAAAGTGACCTTTTAAAAGTGATTGTTAAAAACTTAAATCGGGATTTAAAATCAGATTTGAACATTAAAGCATTTAATCAAAAACACGAGTTTTTACTTCTTAGTTATATGCTTGTTGGATCACCTCCCGAACTTTTTCTAGCAACACATACAACAGACATTAATTTATCTAGCGAACAGTTGGCGACTTTTTTAGCTAAACTTTTCCATAAGGTATTGATGGAATAATGCTTATCTCCTTAAAAATAAATAATTTGGTTTTATAGCTAAAACTGCAAATTATTCAGTTGGTATTCCAGAAAGTTTCTTTTTCAGTTTTGTTTAATAATTATATAGGTTATAAACTTTATAAGTAAGATTTTCGATTGATATAGATTTATACCTTTTTGACAACATAAGTAACGATTCCCCAAATGATTAGTTCACTTTCTTCGGCAACTTTTATGGGATGATATTTTGGGTTTTCAGGAATTAAAAAAACACCATCTGAAACTACCTTTAAACGTTTTACGGTAAATTCTCCATCAACATAACATACCGCAATCTTATTGTTTTGGGGCTCTATACTTCGGTCAATCACTAAAAGATCCCCATCATCTAAGCCTGCACCTTGCATAGATTCACCAGATACTCTCGCATAGAAGGTCGCTTCTTCATTTCTAACAACCTCCTGATCAATACTGATTCGTAGCTCTTTGAAGTCGTCAGCCGGTGAAGGAAAACCAGCAGAGATTCCTTCTTGAGCTAAATACAGTGATTTTTGATGATCTTGATCTGGATGAAAAAAGGTTAGTTTTTTTAGCGCCATAGTTTATTTGACTGTGATGATTTCACTTATTTCTGTGGTAAAGCGTTGAGATAGATGCTCTTGTTTCATTTTCCAAGTCCGCTGTAAATCTTGATTTGCAAGTTTCATTTGATGGGAACCAAAACGTTTTTGAATACTATCTAAGGCTTGCATTACGGCCAGATGTTTTACTTCTTTTCTATCGAATAAAGGGAGTTGGCGTGTTGCAGTAGGTGCTAAGCCCATGACCATGACCCCTGCTTTTTTATAATGAATGCCATCTTTGAAAATTTTACGCAATCCCAATACAGAATATTTACTAACCATGATACTGGAGTTCGTGGCATAGGGTAGATTTAGCACACAACTGTTTCGGTAAGGAGTAGTTCCTTTCTTATGAGGATCACTACGTAGGAAGACGAGTAGAGCAGTACAGCTACTTTCTTGTTTTCGCATCTTTTCTGCACAACTGATGGCAAAGGTAGATACACGTTCTTCCAAATTGCTAAAGGAGGTAAGTGTTCCTTCAAAGCTTCGTGTTGTTGCAATTCCTTTTTTGGCAGGCTGAATTTCTTCCAGTTGGATTGAAGGAATCCCTTCCAAATCTTTTTTAAGTCGAAGTCCTAACACGCTCATATGTTTTCTGACCCAATCGTCAGGGAGCAGCGTAAATTCCCAAGCATTTCTGACGCCAATGGTTTCAAGTTTTTTGCTGTGTTGTTTTCCAATACCCCATACATCAAAAATAGGAGTCCATTTGAGTGCTTTAATTCTCTTGTTATCGTTGTCAATAGAGTAAACACCTCCTGTTTTCACATTGTATTTTTTAGCAATTTTATTAGCGATTTTAGCCAAGGCTTTGCTAGGAGCCATACCTACAGAAACAGGAATTCCTGTCCAACGGCGCACCTGTTTGCGCATTCTGTATCCTTCTGCTTTCAGATTGAATAAATCAAATCCTTTGAATTGTAAAAAAGCCTCGTCTATACTATAAATTTCTATATTGGGAGTGTACTGTTCTAAGATGGACATTACTCGACTACTCATATCTCCGTAGAGAGGATAGTTGGAAGAAAAAACACAAACCTTATTTTGATTAAAAAAGGAGCGGTATTGAAATGCAGGTGCACCCATGGGAATTCCTAAGACTTTAGCTTCATTGCTACGCGCGATAACACAACCGTCGTTATTGGAAAGAATAACTACAGGTTTGCCTTCCCATTGCGGTTGAAAAACTCGCTCACAAGAGGCGTAAAAATTATTGCAATCAACCAATGCAAACATTGGTAAAAGGTATTAAAATGTTCGTTGTTTTTATAAGAAGAAAAGAGAAAGTTTTAAAGTATTTTTTCTGAGTTATAAAAATTCAATTTTATTTAAAAAATAGTTACCAAATACGAATTCTGTATTTTTATGGAAATAGATAAGCACTTCAGCCAAAAATTGTAATTTTATATTAGATTTTAGAAGAGTTTTTTTCATGGATAATTATTCATTTTTAAATGCTGCACACACCGCTCATTTTGCAGCGCTTTATGAACAGTATTTAAAAGAACCCGATAGTGTAGAACCCAGTTGGAGAGCTTTTTTTCAAGGATTTGACTTTGGCTTAGAAAGTAATAGCTCTGTAGGGACTATTAATTCAGGTGAAGGCTTTGAGATGGAAGTTCCGGGGTATTTACAAAAAGAATTCAGAGTAGTAAAGTTGATCGATGGTTACAGAAGTAGGGGGCACTTATTTACCAAAACCAATCCAGTAAGGGAGCGAAGGAAGTATCAGCCAACACTAGATATTGAAAATTTTGGACTATCAAAAGAAGATTTATCAACTGTATTTAGTGCAGGGGAAATAATGGATATTGGTCCAAGCAGTTTAGAAACTATTATTAGGCACTTACAAAAAATTTATTGTAATTCGATTGGTATCGAATATATGTATATTCGAAATCCAGAAAAAGTTAATTGGATTCAACAGCGATTGAACATAAATGACAACCACCCAGACTTTTCGGTAGACCAGAAAAAGCATATTTTAAAAAAATTAAATCAGGCAGTAAGTTTCGAAAGCTTTTTACATACAAAATATGTAGGGCAAAAAAGATTTTCATTAGAAGGCGGAGAATCATTAATACCTGCAATTGATTCTTTGATTTTAGCAGCAGATGATTTAGGTGTTGAAGAATTTGTTATGGGAATGGCGCATAGAGGGAGACTCAGTACTTTAGCTAATATCTTTGGAAAATCAACCAAAGATATTTTCAGTGAGTTTGATGGCAAAGATTATGACGATGAAGTATTTGATGGTGATGTAAAATACCATATGGGATGGACTTCTAAAATAGATCCAAATAAAGATGGAAAAAAAATCAATATAAGTCTTGCGCCCAATCCCTCGCATCTAGAAACTGTAGGGGCAGTTGTTCAAGGAATTGCAAGGGCAAAGCTGGAAAATAGTTATTCAAGTGATACTTCAAAAGTCTTACCCATACTTGTTCATGGTGATGCTGCAATTGCAGGTCAGGGCTTGGCATATGAAATAGTTCAAATGGCTAAACTAAAAGGTTATGCCACAGGAGGAACTATTCATATAGTTGTTAATAATCAAATTGGTTTCACCACAAATTATTTAGATGCAAGAACAAGCACTTATTGCACTGATGTTGGTAAAGTAACTCTATCTCCAGTCATGCATGTTAATGCAGATGATGTTGAGGCTGTTGTTCATGCAGTTCTTTTCGCTTTGAGTTATAGAATGAAGTTTAAAAGTGATGTGTTTATTGATCTACTTGGTTACAGAAAGTACGGTCACAATGAGGGAGATGAACCAAGATTTACCCAACCGAAACTTTATAAAAATATTTCTAATCATCCGAATTGCAGAGATATTTATGCATTTAAACTCATTGAAGAAGGTATAATTGATAAAAGCCATTTGACATTATTAGAAAAAAAATACAAGACTTCTTTAGAAAAAAATCTTGAAGATTCAAGAAAGCAAAAAAAAACCTCTATTAATCCTTTCATGTATGATGAATGGAAAAACATCGCACCATATATAGATAGAGTTGATGAGTTTGCGATGGAAAAGCAAGTAATTACAAAAGTGAATAAAAAATCTTTAGAAAAAGTTGCTCACGCTATTTCAACTATTCCTAAAAACAAAAAATTTTTAAGAAAAGCAGAAAAATTAATTTCTGAAAGAAAGAAAATGTTTTTTGATTTGAAAACTTTAGATTGGGCCATGGGAGAATTACTTGCCTATGGTACTCTTTTGATGGAAGGACATGATATCAGACTCTCCGGACAGGATGTTGAAAGAGGAACATTTTCTCATCGCCATGCAATTTTAGTTGAAGAGGAATTTGAAGAGGAAATTATATTGCTAAATAAAATTAATAATGAGCAAGGCAAGTTCCGTGTTTATAATTCTTTGTTGTCTGAATATGGAGTTCTAGGATATGATTATGGTTATTCAATGGCTAGTCCAAATTCTTTAACTATTTGGGAAGCTCAATTTGGAGATTTCTCAAATGGAGCTCAAATAATTATTGATCAATATATTACTTCTGCAGAAGATAAATGGAAATTACAAAATGGAATAGTTTTATTATTACCTCATGGTTATGAAGGGCAGGGAGCTGAACATTCTTCAGCTAGAGTTGAAAGGTATTTACAGATGTGCGCAAAAGACAATATGTTTGTTGTAAACTGTACAACCCCAGCAAATTTATTTCACGTTTTAAGAAGACAATTAAAAGCTAAATATAGAAAACCTCTTATTGTTTTTTCTCCAAAAAGCTTACTTAGACATCCTGATGCAGTTTCAGAAATAAGCGAATTTACCGATTCAAGTTTTAAAACTATAATAGATGATTTTAATGTTAATGTCAAAAACACCAAAACAGTGGTTTTTTGTTCGGGTAAATTCTATTACGATCTTTTTAAAGAGAGAAAAATTAAGAAAAGAGAAAATAACGTTGCCTTAATTAGGGTTGAACAATTATTTCCATTACCAGAAAAAGAAATCAAAAACTTAATTTTAAAATATAAATTTTCAGATGATTTTGTATGGGCTCAAGAGGAGCCAAGAAATATGGGGGCTTGGAGTCATTTATTATTACATTTACCAGAAGCAAAAAAAATGAGGGTTGCGAGTAGAAGAATGTATGGTACACCTGCAGCAGGAAGCTCTACAAGATTTAAAAAGCGACACAAGGAAGTTATAGACTATGTTTTTGATAGGAAAAAAGATAATTTTATTAGAAAAACAAAAAAGTAAATTATGATTTTAGAAATGAAAGTTCCTTCCCCTGGGGAATCAATTACAGAAGTTGAAATTGCACAATGGTTAGTTTCTGATGGGGACTATGTTGAAAAAGATCAGGCCATAGCTGAAGTCGATTCTGATAAAGCTACTTTAGAATTACCTGCTGAGATAAGTGGAACAATTATTCTAAAAGCTGAAGAGGGTGACGCAGTTGAAGTTGGAGCTATAGTTTGTCTAATTGATTCAGAAGGAAAGGGTGTTCGGAGTGCAATAACTTCTGACATAGGTGAAGTATCATCAAATATTAAAACCACACCAAATGTTACAACCTCAGAAGAAATCTCTAATTATGCTTCTCAAACACCATCACCTGCAGCTCGTAAAATTATTGCTGAAAAAGGCATTAACCCAAATTCCATCCAAGGTACAGGGCGAGGTGGAAGAATCACTAAAGAAGATGCTTTAAAGTCAGTTCCTTCAATGGGCACTCAACCTGATTGGGGTGAACGTGGCCAAGACCGATCAAAGTTGTCTATGTTAAGAAGAAAGGTAGCTGAACGTCTCGTAGTTGCAAAGAATGAAACAGCTATGCTAACGACTTTCAATGAAGCAGATATGGCAACTATTTTCTCTTTACGTAATAAAAATAAAGATGATTTCTTAAAAAAACATGGAGTAAAACTTGGCTTTATGAGCTTCTTTACAAAAGCGGTAGTACGAGCACTTAAACTTTTTCCAGATGTGAACTCAATGATGGATGGAGATTATAAAATTTCTTACGATTATTGTGATATTAGTGTTGCCGTCTCGGGGCCGAAGGGATTGATGGTGCCTGTTGTTCGAAATGCAGAAACACTAAGTTTTGCTGGTATAGAAAAAGAAATTGGGCGTCTGGCTGTAAAAGCCAGAGATGGAAAAATAACTGTAGATGATATGACTGGAGGAACTTTCACCATTTCAAATGGGGGTGTTTTTGGTTCTATGTTATCTACTCCTATCATTAATCCACCACAATCAGGTATTTTAGGGATGCATAATATTATAGAGCGACCTATTGCCATAGAAGGAAAAGTTGTTATTCGTCCGATGATGTATCTAGCACTTTCCTATGACCATCGGATTATAGATGGAAGAGAATCAGTCGGATTTTTAGTTGCAATAAAAGAGGCCCTAGAAGATCCTTTGAATATACTTATGGACGCTGATGAAAAAAAGGCATTAGAGTTATAGGAATAGCTTTCTTTCTCTATAGTCAATTATGATTTTTTTTTTCATTAAAAAATCAGCACCGAGTATTCCATCTATTGGCTTAGCACCCTGTGTTTGAAGTGTTTGGTTTACATGACTTAAATCCAAGAGAACAAAGGCATGCTTTCCTACTTTGTGTCGACCAAGATAGAGTTCAGATTTTTGAGTCATTAAAGCAGTCATTTTTCCTTCACTAGCTCCTGCAGCATCAAAAGGATCCCCTTTGATTTTGAGTTGAAACTGTTCCTGCAATTCACTATTAATACAACTATTGGATGCTCCTGTATCTACCAAAATTAACGCATTAAATCCATTAATTCTGGC
>JAQWNZ010000006.1 GCA_029246125.1 Flavobacteriaceae bacterium | reverse complement strand
AACGCTTTAAAATTCTGTAAACTGTTGTCTTATTCATATCATCATGAAAATGTTCTACCAAATCAATTGCACTTATGGCTTCCTCTTTATTGTGAAAAAAATCAAGGATTGCTTTTACTGATTTTGTTTTTCTAATTGATTCCATTTTCAATTTTTGATTAACTAAGTTGCTAAAAGATGTTAAATTTTTATATTTGCAACTTAGTAGCGTATACAAATATAAGTTAAGATTTTGTCTTACTAAACTATTATTTTAAAATTCAAAAATTTTATATTATGATAACAGAACAAGAAGTTATAGGTGCCCAAAATCAATGGGGTGAAGGTGTTGTGAAAATTGGTTCTTTAAAAGATAAAAGGAACGAATGTGAAACTTTTGCAAGTCAATTCTTAGATAAACATTATTGTTTTGGAAAAAGTACCGTTTTATTTAAACCAACAAAATGTGCTGAACAACAATTTAGACCAACCAAAGCAGAAGCCACTTCTTATTTTATAGCAGGAGATGACAGAGCGTGTATTGAAGACAAGGGTTTTGCTATAAACCCATGGACAAATGTACGATTTGAAAACACCGGCTTTATCCTTGATGAAAATAGAGCTCTTGCAATGGGCAATTATTTTTTTACTGATTTAGATGGAAATGAAGCTAAGGTTGAATATACTTTTGGTTACCAATTAGTTGATGGAAGTTTAAAAATTGATTTACACCACTCTTCTTTTCCGTACAATCCATAAATAATATTTTGAAAATATATTTCAATTTATCATTATTGAGTGTGTCAAAGTTTAAAAAATTCTTATTCAGAAGACTTTGCATTATCAGTTTTTATATATATCTGACCCTTACATATGTTTCCGCTCAAATTAGTCATGATCATAAGGGACTTAACCACTGGGAGATCCCAAGTAAAAATCCTGACCGGATTATATTGACATTTCTTGGAAACCCTGCAACATCAAGGGCTGTCACTTGGAGAACTGATAGTAGTATAAAAAATGGAGTCGGTCAGATTGCAGAAGCAACTGTAAACTCAAACTTTATTAAAAAAACTATTCGTTATAAGGCCATAACAGAACCGTTTGATTTAGGCCTTTACAAAGGAAATAATTCTCTAAATGTTAATTATCATAGTGTAGTATTTCAAAAACTTCAACCTGACAAACTTTACGCTTACAGGGTTGGAGATGGCATTAAATATTGGTCCGAATGGATTCAATTTAAAACAGCTAAAGAAGAATATGCTCCAACTAAATTTGTGTATTTTGGAGATGCTCAGAACGATATACTATCTCATTGGTCACGCGTTTTACGTATGGCTTATCAAAAGGCCCCAAACGCTTCATTCGTTATACATGCCGGTGACCTTATAAATACCGCTCACAGTGATTACGAATGGGCGCAATGGTATAAAGCAGGAGGTTTTATTCATAGTCAATGGACAGCAATTCCTGTAGTAGGAAATCATGAATTCCAACCTTTAAATAATGTAGACGAAAGAAAGCTAGCCATTCAATGGAGACCTCAGTTTACATTGCCTATAGAGAAAGGGTTAAATGAAAAATTACACGAAACAGTTTATACTGTAGATTATCAAGATATCAGGATTATTGTACTTAATTCAAACGGCATACTTGAAAAACAAACTGATTACATAGAACAACAATTAAAAACATCTACCGCAAAATGGAATATTATTACATCTCATCATTCGGTTTTTTCACCTGCAGCAGGACGTGATTTCAAATATGCTCGTAAAAAATGGAAACCATTATTTGATCAATATAATGTTGATTTAGTGCTAAACGGTCATGACCATACTTATGCTCGTGGTCATGTTCCAAAAATTTCAACAAATAAGGAATCCGAAAATTTAGGCACCATTTATGTAACATCAGTTAGTGGTCCAAAACAATATTACTTAGATAAAGAACAAATAAATAACTACTCAAAAGATGGGTACAAGTTAGATAGTTCAGCGGAGCAAACACAGTTTTTTCAAGTTATTAATGTTATTGATAATAAATTAACTTACATAGCTTATAATGCATTAGGTGAAGAATACGACCGAGCTGAAATCATCAAAGATTTTAATACCGGAAAAAAGAAATTATCACAAACAAAAAAAGAAAATTAACAAGACTTCTTAAACTAATTAAATGAAAACCAAAATCTTATCTATTGATATTATTGCATCTACATCTTCTTTTTTATGTGCTTTTCACTGCATAAGTATACCTGCTATACTTTCATTTTCATCATTGAATAGTTTACGATTTCTAGATAATCAATACCTAGAGTGGTCTTTTATAATTCTTGGATTATTTTTTATCATTTCCTCCCTATGGCCTAGTTATAAAAAAAAGCATCATAAAATAAAACCATTACTTTTTGCTATCCTAGGTTTTGCTTTTATTTTGATTGGAAAACTAGATTTTACTGAAACTTGGGAAATTTTAAATACAGTGATAGGTTCATCATTTGTATGTTTTGCGCATTATTTAAATTGGAATTTTTTTAAAAATTCAATTTTAAGATAAGCATTATATCAAAATTTCTAATCCTTTGTTAATGGATTCTTTTCTTCTTTCCAAATAGTATAAAGACTGTCTAAGTTATACGACAATGCTGTTGGATCAAGTTCAATAAGGCCATCTCCATAGGCACGTTGAAGAATATCTTCAATCAAAAAATCTTCGTAAATAATCTCAGGATCATAAATTTCTTTTAATGAAAGTTTAAATAATGAAGCAGTAGTTTGGTAAATCATTGCCTTCCAACCATTCCTTAATACTTTAATTAGTTCATGTGTGGTTTCTCCAGTTTGTCTGTGAACTAATTTAATTAGGATACGTCCCTGAGAACGAGAAAGTTTTTTAAGCTCAACTTCAAATTCATCATAAATAAATTTTTCAATTCGCTTAATATATTTTTTCTTTTGACGCCTTTTCTTAATTTCCTCTAATCGTAAAGTTAAAGTATCC
Source organism: Flavobacteriaceae bacterium (assembly GCA_029246125.1). Classification (GTDB taxonomy): domain Bacteria; phylum Bacteroidota; class Bacteroidia; order Flavobacteriales; family Flavobacteriaceae; genus MS024-2A. The sequence goes on along the minus strand of JAQWNZ010000006.1, from coordinate 29,638 downwards.
AAACGGTCAGCAGCTAACTTAGCATAAGGATATACACGTAATGTTCTATTTCTTAAAATGACATACTTGCGTAATTCGTTCATACTTTTAAATCTAAGGGGTTGAAATAAAACCACTTCTTTTAAACGAATACCTGAATTGGGAATGGAATCAGTTTCAAACTTATAAAGTAACTGTTCCGAATTATCAGAACTATCTTGGTCTTGAGAGTAAAGAAAAAATGGAAATAAAATAATGGAAATAAAAGCAGTACGTATAATCAGCATTTCAGTAAAAATAATAAATTAGGGTATCCTAGTTTATATAAAACAGCCCTGTAAAAATACAAATTATTTGGGTCTAGCTCTTTTCTTTAGGATTATTCTTACTTTTGAAAATCGATATTATATTAACCTTTGTTTATGAGTTTATTAGATAAAAAAGCAATTCAATTTTTAGAAAAGTATTTAAATAATGCTTCGCCTACTGGTTATGAAAGTAGTGGACAAAAAATATGGATGAAATACTTGGAACCATATGTAGATTCTTTTATCACAGATACTTATGGAACAGCTGTAGGCGTAATCAATCCTGATGCTAAATTTAAGGTTGTTATCGAAGGTCATTCTGATGAAATCTCTTGGTACGTCAATTATATTTCTGATGATGGATTAATTTATGTGATTAGAAATGGAGGAAGTGACCATCAAATCGCACCTTCAAAATGGGTTGACATTCATACTAAAAAAGCCATTGTTAAAGGAGTCTTTGGCTGGCCTGCAATACACACACGGAAAAGTGGTAAAGAAGAAATTCCAAAATTGGATAACATCTTCATTGATGTTGGTGCTAAGGATAAAAAGGGGGTTGAAAAATTAGGGGTTCATGTAGGCTGTGTGATTACATATCCTGATCAATTTCAAGTCTTGAATAAAGACAAGTTTGTTTGTCGTGCAATTGACAACCGTGCAGGAGGTTTTATGATTGCACAAGTAGCTCGTCTTTTAAAAAAAAATAAAATAACACTACCTTTTGGTTTATATATTACAAACTCGGTTCAAGAGGAGGTTGGTCTTCGAGGAGCTGAAATGATTACCCAAACTATCAAACCTGATATTGCAATTATAACAGATGTATGTCATGATACAACAACTCCTATGATTAATAAAAAACAGGAGGGTCTAACCAAAATTGGTGATGGACCCGTTATTTCTTATGCCCCAGCTGTTCACAACTTATTACGGGAACATATTCTTAAAACAGCCGAAGAAAAGAAAATTCCTTTTCAACGTTTAGCCTCATCTCGCTATACTGGTACAGATACTGATGCCTTTGCTTATAGTAATGGTGGAGTTCCCTCAGCACTTATCTCACTTCCATTGCGTTATATGCACACTACCGTAGAAATGGTTCATAAAGAAGATGTTGAAAATGTAATCCGTTTGATTTATGAAAGCCTCTTATTCATTGATCCTAAGAAGGGCTTCAGTTATTTTGACTAAGCAAAAGTTTGTTAATCCGCTTGATAACTGCAGGGCCTTCATAAACAAAACCAGTATAAAGTTGAACAAGTGAAGCTCCTGCTTCAATTTTTTCAAGGGCATCTTCAGCAGAATGAATACCCCCTACTCCAATTATCGGAAATGCGTTATTGCTTTTAGAACTTAAGTAACGTATCACCTCTGTACTTCTTCTGTTTAACGGTTTTCCGCTCATTCCGCCAGTTTCAAGTTTATTTTTAGATTTTAGTCCTTCCCTACTTAATGTTGTATTGGTAGCAATCACTCCGTCTATTTTTGTAGAAATGACTATATCAATAATATCGTCTAGTTGAGTATCTATAAGGTCTGGTGCAATCTTTAATAAGATGGGCTTAGGATTACTTTTTTTAGTATTTAATGATTTTAGAGTAGTAAGTAAATGGGATAAAGGCTCCTTATCTTGCAAGGCTCTCAGATTTGGTGTGTTGGGTGAACTTACATTAACAACAAAGTAATTTACATAATTAAATAATGAATTAAAACATTGCACATAATCGTCAACTGCTTTTTCATTTGGTGTATTTTTATTTTTTCCAATGTTCCCTCCTATCAATACATCTGTGTTTTTCTTTAATCGATTTAAAACCTTATCTACTCCATCGTTATTGAACCCCATGCGATTTATAATCGCTTTATCGTCTTTAAGCCGAAAAAGTCTTTTTTTTGGATTTCCAACTTGGGCTTTTGGAGTAAGGGTTCCAATCTCAATAAATCCAAAGCCAAAGTTAGAGAGTTGTTTATATAAAACCGCATTTTTGTCAAAGCCAGCAGCAAGACCTACAGGATTAGGGAACTTTAATCCAAATACTTCTCGTTCCAATTTTGGATGTTTTATTTGAAAGAAAAATTTAATTATTTGGGCAGCTCCCGGAATAAAGGAGAGCCACTTGATCATTGAAAAAGAAAAATAATGCACCTTTTCAGGATCAAATAGGAACAAAAAAGGTTGGACTAGTTTCTTATACATTTCAATAAATATCCCGTCTAAAGAGACGGGATAAAAAGTTACTTTTTTACTTGTGGGGCATTAAGTTTAGAACTCAACTCCAGTGATATAGCAGAACGTTCAATTTTAAGCTTACCAGCCATGGTTTCAACTGTACAAGTGTTGTCTTTATCATTTAGTTCCATGATTTTACCATGGATTCCACTTTTAGTTATTACTCGGTCTCCTTTTTTCATATCTAGCATAAAATTTTTTTCCTTTTTTTGTCTTCGTTGCTGCGGTAAAATGATAAAAAAGAAAAATACAACTAACATTAAAAGTAAAAAAGGTAATTGTCCTGAAAGACCTTCTGACATAATGTGAAGTTTTAATTTTGTTGACGTGCTTTGGCTTGAGCTTCTCTTTGTTTCTGTTTTATTGGATCGGGGGTAACGTTGGATTTAATTCTCAACATTTCTCTTCCTGAGGAAGTATTGGCCGATAGTGTTACAGATTTTTGCTGGATACCAGGCTTATTACTTGAATCAAAACTAACTACAATAGATCCTGATTGACCTGGAGCTATGGGCTCATTTTTAGGATACTCAGGTACTGTACATCCGCAACTGCCTCTGGCGTCAACTATTATTAGATCTGAGTCGCCTGTATTGGTGAATGCAAAAGTAGTTCTTACTTTCTCTCCTTCAGAAATAATTCCAAAATCGTGAGAAGTTTTATCAAAAGTCATGGCTGGGCCACCTGTAGCTTTTTTTGCAGGAGCCGAGGAGCTAGAAGAGTTAGCATTTGAGCTATTGACTTTTTTAGCAGAATTCCCCTGACATGCTGTAAAAAAAACAAAAGTTACAGTAAAACAGAATATTAAAATTTTTTTCATAATTATTATTAGGATTAGTGTTTTTCAAAATTAACAAAAAAACTTTTTACAACAACCCTCTTCCGCTTTTGTTAAGCCTATTTTCTTCTTTAAATTCTCTAACTAATTTGTCTAAAACACCATTTACAAAGTTATTACTTTTTGGTGTAGAATAATCTTTAGCAATTTCCAAGTATTCATTCATAGTGACTTTTGTTGGTATGCTTGGAAAAAATAACAATTCTGCTATAGCAATTTTTAAAACTACACGATCTAAAATTGCAATTCGATCAGTATCCCAATTGGGTGTTTTACCTTCCAACTCCAATTCTAATTTTTGGTCATTAATAATTATTTTTTCTAATAAATCTCTTCCAAATTTGACATCTTCATTACTTTTTATAAACTCAGGGAAAGGAAGTAATTCAATTTTTTTCGCAATTAGCTTTTTGAAAGTTTTCGATAAAAATGTATTTATTAGAGGTAAATCATCTATCCAAGTAATATGTTGATCCTCCAAAAATTCATAGAGATAATCTGAAGAGGCAATATGAATTTTAAAAGATTTTATAAACCATTCTAAGTCTTCATTCCAGGTTGGATTAAATATTTTTTGGTATTCGTTGAAAGAACTATTTTCAATGATCTTACGAAGGAGTTCCTTCAAAAAAACAAATTCAAGTTCCCAATTAATTGATTTTTTAGACTTCAACTTTTTTTTCAAAACTGGATGCCGCTGAATCATTAGCAAAACTTTATTTTGTGAGAATTTTTTAATATTTCGATAATTGACTTCATGGACTCCTAATTCTTCATGTGTCTTCAACTGCTGAATACTAAAATCCATAAGAGATTTAATCAACCCAAGTATAGATATGTAAAGATCATATGTTTTGGAAAGACTGGCTTCAAAAAATTTTATTTCTTCTTCTAATACAAAATTCTGTTTGTGATAAAATGAATATGCAGATTGCATTACTTTAATCCGAATATGACGTCTTGTGAGCATGTTTATGAACTTTGACGGAGTAAAAATAATTTAATAAATTGATTACAACTATAACTATTAAAAAAGTTTCGATTAGCATTTTTACTAAGCCTTTTCATTTGATTACATTTGTTACTTTACAATTATGAAAGAGCTTCAATATCTTAATAAATATTTTTTTAAATACAGGACGAAACTACTATTAGGATTTTTAATCACGGTAGTAGCTAGGATATTTTCGTTAGTTGCTCCTCGGTTGATCGGTAATTCACTCACTGCAGTAGAAAATTTTTTGGAATCAGAAAGCTCTGATTTAACAATTATTAAAGAAATCCTTTTAATTAATATTTTAGTAATAATATGTACTACTCTGGTATCTGGATTTTTAACTTTTCTAATGCGACAAACAATCATCAATGTATCACGCTACATTGAATATGATTTAAAAAATGAGATCTTTTGGCAATATCAAAGTTTGACTCAACGATTTTACAAAAACAATCGCACTGGTGATCTAATGAATCGAATTAGTGAAGATGTAGGAAAAGTCAGGATGTACGTAGGGCCAGCTTTTATGTACAGTATTAATACTATTTCTCTTTTTGTCATTGTGATTTCATATATGATCACTATTGCCCCAGAATTAACTCTTTATACTTTATTACCTCTTCCCTTATTATCTATTACTATTTACAAACTAAGTAGAATAATTAACCAAAAAAGCACTCTTGTTCAAGAAATGCTTTCTAAAATGTCATCTTTTGCACAAGAAAGCTTTAGCGGAATTGCTGTAATTAAGTCTTACAACCTTCAAAGTCGATTTTCTGCCGATTTTAAATTACTTGCTTCAGAAAGTTATATTAAAAACATGGATTTGGTCAAAGTTCAAGCTTGGTTCTTCCCTTTGATGATTTTATTAATAGGTTGTAGTAATTTGATTGTAATTTTTGTTGGTGGTAATCAATACATCAATGAATCTATTGAAATTGGAGTTTTAGCAGAATTTATCATCTACGTTAATATGCTTACTTGGCCTGTAGCTGTTGTGGGATGGATTACATCCATAGTGCAACAAGCCGAAGCTTCACAAAAAAGAATTAATGCTTTTGTTGAACAACAACCTGAAATTCAGTCAGGAAAGGGGGTTGTTGGTGAAATTATTGGTGATATAGAGTTTAAAAATGTTAGTTTAACTTATCCTGAAACAGGAATTAAAGCTCTATATAATTTAAATTTAATTATTCCATCAGGTAGCACGCTTGGAATTATAGGAAATATTGGATCCGGAAAATCAACTCTATTAGATATTATTTTAAGGATTTATGATCCAACTAAGGGCGGTGTTTATCTAGATGGTCATAACTTGAAAGAATTCAAGATTAATAAACTAAGAAACTCTATTGGTTATGTACCCCAAAATGGATTTTTATTTTCTGAGAGTATTGAAAATAACATAAGATTTGGTAATCCAAAAGCTTCGTTTGAAGTCATTCAAGATTATGCAAAAAAAGCTGTTGTAGATAACAATATTGTCAAATTTAAGGAAGGTTATAAAACATTATTAGGAGAACGTGGTATTACCCTGTCTGGAGGACAAATTCAACGAATCTCTATAGCCCGTGCTTTAATAAAAGATCCGCAGATTTTACTACTTGATGATTGTCTTTCATCAGTTGACACAGACACTGAAGAAGAAATCTTAAAACACCTCAAAACAATTACAAAAAACAAAACAACTCTTATAGTAAGTCATCGTATTTCATCATTAAAACATGCAGATCAAATCATTGTTTTCGAAAATGGCAAAATAGTTCAACAAGGTCAACATACTGATTTGATTGATGTTATGGGTTATTATAAAGAATTATATGAAATTCAGCAGGCCAACAGCACTAAATAATTTGTATTGTTTAGTTTTTTTAATAAAATTGCCTTTAAATTAAAGAATAATTTGAACAAAATGAGAGACTTCGAAGAAGATAATATTGAAGAAATTTACTCTAAAATTCTTAGAGCAGGAAGGCGCACTTACTTTTTTGATGTAAGAGAGACAAAAGCCAGTGATTATTATTTAACCATTACTGAGAGTAAAAAATTCACCAATGAAGATGGTTCATATTATTACAAAAAACATAAGATTTACCTCTATAAAGAAGATTTTGAAAACTTTACTAATTTTCTTCAAGATTCTATTTCTTTTATCTTTCAAAATAGAGGACATGAGGTTATTAGTGAGCGCCATCAAAAAAACTACTCTCCAAAAAACATTAACTCTGAATCTCATTAGATTTAATATTTAATCTAATTTTTTATCAAAAAATAGTCAATTTAATTTTTTATGTTGATAATATTTTAATCCTTTAATTGTCTAAAATTACTTTTTCATGAAAAATTTATTCGCCCTTTTCGGATTACTTCTCTGCAATTCTCTTTTTAGTCAAATTTCATTAGACTATTACTTAGATCCCAATCACCCTTACGATGATAATATTCCTCAACCTAAAAGCCTCTTGGGTTATGAAATAGGAACTTGGCATGTTTCACATGATAAATTGGTAAGTTATATGCACCGACTAGCTGAAAGTTCAGATCGTATTCAACTCGAGAATAGAGGGTATACTTTTGAAGGTCGCCCTATATTACTTTTAACAATAACCAGTCCCTTAAATCATAAACGAATAAACGAGATTCAAAAAACTCACATGGCATTGACTGAAGTTGGCGCTGAAAAAATTAAAATTGAAGAGCAGCCGTTAGTGGTTTACCAAGGATTTTCAATTCATGGAAATGAACCCAGTGGTTCCAACGCTTCACTTTTAATGGCCTACCATCTCGCCGCAAGTCAAGACCCAGAAACTTTAAAAATGCTAGAGGAACTTGTTATTTTATTTGATCCAAGCTTTAATCCTGATGGCTTGCAACGCTTTTCTAATTGGGTGAATTCAAATAAAAATCAAAACTTTACTTCAGATTCAAATGATAGAGAATATAATGAAGTTTGGCCAGGTGGAAGGACAAATCATTATTGGTTTGATCTAAATAGAGATTGGCTTCCAATTCAACTTCCAGAATCTAAAGCTAGGATCAAAACATTCAGTGATTGGTTGCCTAATATCTTAACTGATCATCACGAAATGGGTACAAATTCTTCTTTCTTTTTTCAACCAGGTGTGTCATCTAGAGTAAACCCTTTAATTCCACATAAGAATCAAGAAATAACGTCAAAAATTGCTTCTTATCATATAAAAGGATTTGATAAATTAGGTTCATTATACTATTCTGAAGAAAATTTTGATGATTTTTATTTAGGAAAAGGATCTGCATATCCTGATGTTAATGGAGGTATAGGTATTTTATTTGAGCAAGCGAGTTCAAGAGGTCATGTTCAAGAAAGTGAAAATGGATTATTAACATTTCCTTTTACAATTCGTAACCAATTAACAGCAGCATTTACTACTCTAAAAGCAGCAACTTCTATGCGAATAGAAATTTTAAATTATTTTAAAGAATTCTATTCAGATATTAGAGACATATCCTTCAAAAGCAAACAAAAAGCTATTGTTTTTAGTAGTGGAAAAGATCCTGTAAAAAGTTATCAGTTTGCCATGATCCTAAAGCGACATAAAATTAAGTTTCATAAATTGAATAGAAACTTCTCTCGCGATGGAAAAAATTATACTCCAAAAAACAGCTATGTCATTCCATTAGAACAAAAAAAGCATCAACTTATTCAAGCAATGTTTAATAAGCAAACAAAATTCAAAGACAGCATTTTCTATGATGTTTCAGCTTGGGCATTCCCTTATGCCTTTAACCTCAATTACAGTATAGAAACCGATACTTCTCTGATTGGTAATGAGATCACTGATATTAAACCTGATAAGGGGAAAGTTATTTCAAAAGCAAGCTATGCATACCTATTTGAAGCTCATAATTACTATACTCCTAAATTATTAAACTATTTACTCAAACAAAACATTCGTGTTAAGGTTGGGCTTACTCCATTTATTCTGAACGGAAAAAAATATGACTATGGGACTTACATGATACCTGTAAAGAACCAAAATGTGACAGAAGAAGAGTTATACACCATACTCAAAAATGGTGCAGGTTTTAGCCATCTAAAAATTCATAGCTCTGAAACAGGCTTCACGAAGGGAATAGATTTAGGCTCACTTGATTTTAGTACGGTTAAAAAACCAGAAATCGCAATACTCGTTGGAGAGGGTATTCGCAGTTATGATGCGGGCGAAATTTGGCATTTATTGGATACTCGTCATGATATTTCAATTTCTAAAATTGACATCAGAGAACTAACTCAAGTAAACTTAAATCGTTATACTCATTTAATCATTCCAAGCTTTAGTGGAACTGCACTAGATTCTCAAGCAGATAAATTAAAAAAGTTTGTAAGTGAGGGCGGTACGCTAATCGGATATCGATACACTTCTAAATGGCTAAATAAAAATAAATTTATAGACTTGAAATTTTTAAATAAAGAGTTGATTGCAAAAGAGGTCAATTTTGAGAATAAAGACAAATTTACAGGGGCACAATTAACCAGTGGGGCTATATTTAATACAATATTAGACAGAACTCATCCAATAAATTTTGGGTTTCAAAATGAAAATTTAGCTGTTTTTAGAAATACTAATATCTACATTGAACCACATAAGCAGAGCTATAATAATCCAATAAAATATACAGCTAATCCACTTATAAGTGGTTATGTGACAGAAGAAAATTTAGAATTATTAAAAAATACTGTTCCTTTTCAAACTCAAAAAATGAATCGCGGTAGAGTAATTGTTTTAATAGATAATACAAATTTTAGGGCATTCTGGTATGGAACTAATAGAATTCTCACCAATGCCCTTTTCCTTTCTGATAAGATGTGATTTATAAAATTTGTTGGCCATTTGGTAATTCGGTTTCGGGACATAAAATTATTATGTCGTCTTCATCTTTAGCACCTAAAATTAAACATTGACTTTCAAAATGAGCGATTTTTTTAGTTCCCAGATTCACAACTGCAACCAATTGTTTTCCTACCAGATCCTTTTTATTATATCGTTTAGTAATTTGAGCGGAAGAGTTTAAAGTACCAAGTGGACCAAAATCAATTAGGAGTTGATATGCAGGTTTTATGGCCTCAGGAAAATCATTGACTTCCAACACCGTTCCAACTCGGATATCAAGTCTCTCAAAAGTTGTAAAATCAATCATGGATGATATTTTTTGATTGGCATAAAAATACTACTTTTAAATTCAGTAATTAAATTGAATTCAAATGGCTATTACAGAATCTTACATGCTTCCTTTACAAACAAAGGCTCCTGATTTTTCATTAACTAATGTAGTTTCAGGAAAAGTTGAAAATTTGAATCAACTCAAAGGTAAATCGGGTACTCTAGTTGTTTTTATGTGTAATCACTGTCCTTATGTTATTCATTTATTAGATGCTCTTATTGAAACTTCAGAAGAATTTTCTAAAAAAGGTGTAAATACTATTGCAATTTCAAGCAACAGCACGATAAGCCATCCACAAGATGGACCCGAGAAAATGTATACACTAGCATTAGAAAAAAAATTTACTTTCCCGTATTTATTTGATAAAACTCAGGAGATCGCCCATGCATATAAAGCAGCCTGTACACCTGATTTTTATTTGTTTGACATTGATTTAAGTTTGTATTATCGAGGAAGATATGATGACTCAAGACCAGGCAATAAAAATCCAATTACAGGAAAAGACTTACATGCTGCTTTTAATTCAATGCTTAAAGGAGAGCATACTAATGGTATGCAGAATCCAAGCCTGGGATGTAATATTAAGTGGAATGAAGGAAATAGTCCTGAAGAATTGTCTTAAAAATCTACAAGTTCTACATCAAAAATTAGAGTTGTGTCAGGCGGAATTACTCCACCTGCTCCTCTTGCTCCATAGCCCAAATGACTTGGGACTAAAAGACGTGCAGCTGCACCTTTATTTAAAAGAAGTATTCCCTCATCCCAGCCAGCAATAACCTGACCAATTCCAACTGTAAATTCTATAGGCTGTTTTCTTTGGTATGAAGAATCAAATACAGTTCCATCTAATAAAGTTCCCTTATAGTGTACAGAAACTTTTGATCCTTTTTCAGGTTTTGCACCAGATCCTTCTTTATTAATTCTATAATATAATCCACTTGCAGTTTTTTGCATTCCTTCTGTATGTGAAGCAAGTACCTTCTTTGCTGCCTCTTCAGTTGCTTTTTTTCTCTCCTCACCACTTGAGTTAAAGTCTTCAAATGCTTTTAAAGCATCCCATTTTTTTGCTTCATTTCCATAACGTTCTATGGTCAAAGAATTTATTATATCTCCTTGAGAAACTTTATTCACAACATCTTGACCTTCAACTACATAACCAAAAACAGTATGTTTACCGTTTAACCAATCTGTAGGGCAGTGAGTAATAAAAAACTGACTCCCGTTTGTTGCAGGTCCCGCATTAGCCATTGAAAGTGTTCCTGCCTTATCATGCATTAAATCAGGGTGAAATTCATCGTCAAATTTATATCCTGGACTACCTGAACCAGTTCCAAGCGGACACCCCCCTTGGATCATAAAGTCAGAAATTACACGGTGAAAAGATAAACCATTGTAATAAGGCTCTCCATCTTTTTTTGAATCATTTTTTTTATTTCCCTCGGCTAGTGCCACAAAGTTTCCAACTGTGCCTGGAGTTTGCTTATAGGTAAGTTCTAAAAGTATAGTGCCTTTTGATGTCTGAAACTTTGCGAATATGCCTTTCATAAAAATAAATTTAGGTTGCAAAGATAATAATCCGATTTAGTTCAAAAAGTTTAATTCGCAATTTCACTCATAAACTTAATCCTATATAATCGAAGCTCTTCCTCTTCGTAGTCTCCTTCAAACTCATCTAAGGCCTTATCTATGCAGTCCGATTCGGATTCTATATAATAATTGTAAAGCTCTTCTAATTGGTCATCGTCAAACAAATCTTCTAAATAATAGTTGATATCGAGTTTTGTTCCTGAAAAAACTATGGTTTCAATTTCGGAGATTAACTTTTCTATATCCATTCCCTTAGCTGCTGCTATGTCTTCAAATGATAACTTCCTATCGATGCTTTGAATAAGGTAAAGCTTAAGTGATGAATTTATTCCGGTACTCTTAACAACCAAATCATCTGATCTAGTAATTTGATTTTCCTCTATATATTTTTGAATTAGTTCAAGAAATTTTTCCCCATAACGTTTAGCCTTTCCCTCTCCTACTCCATTAATATTAACCAATTCTTCTTTATTAATTGGATATTTCAAACACATATCCTCTAGGGAATATTCTTGAAAAACAGCATATGGAGGAATTTCTGCAGATGTAGCAACCTCTTTCCTGAGTCCTATTAAGAGTTTCATTAAGACATTATCAAATCCTCTTGACATTATTTGACCAATCACAGGAAATTCAAATTCATCATACTTATGATCTTCTGTCATTTTAAAGCTCTCTGATTTTTTTAGAAATTTTTTTGCTTTTTCTGTCAATCGAATAACACCATAAGTTTCGATTTCTTTTACAAAATATCCAGCAACAAGACTTTGACGAATTAATGCCATCCAATAAAATTTATCCTTATAATTTCCTTCACCAAATATTGTCAACTCATTAATTTTGTGAGAGCTAATTATTGCATTTGTTTTTCCTAATAGTGTTTTAATAATTTCATTCGTTTTGAATTTCTCTTTCGTATATAAAACTGTGTTAAGAAGAATTACTAGCTCATTTTGAGCCTCAATCTGTTTTTTAGGATGACGCATATTATCATCCATATCCCCCCCCTCACCAGTTTTATTATCAAAATCTTCACCAAAATAATGAAGAATATATTTCCGCCTAGAAATTGAAGTTTCAGCATATGCCACCATTTCTGAAAGTAAAGACATTCCAATCTCTTGTTCTGCTATAGGTTTTCCTGACATGAATTTTTCAAGCTTTTCAATGTCCTTATAGGCGTAAAACGCCAAACAATGACCTTCTCCACCGTCTCTTCCAGCCCTTCCGGTTTCTTGATAATAACTTTCAATACTTTTTGGAATATCATGATGAATAACAAAACGTACATCTGGTTTATCAATACCCATTCCAAATGCTATAGTCGCAACTATGATCTCGCAATCATCTTTGAAAAATCGGTCTTGATGATTCGCTCTTGATTTGGAGTCTAATCCTGCATGATAGGGTAAGGCATTTATCTTATTTACTTGGAGAACTTGTGCTAATTCCTCAACACGTTTTCTAGAAAGGCAGTAAATAATTCCTGATTTGGATTGATTCTGTTTTACAAAACGAATTATATCAGAATCTACTTGATTTGTTTTAGGTCGTACTTCATAATATAGATTTGGACGATTAAATGAAGCTTTGAAAACTTTCGCATTGCTTATATGCAAGTTTTTCATTATATCTTCCTGTACTTTAGGAGTTGCAGTGGCAGTTAATGCTATTACCGGTATATTTTGATTAAACTGTTCAAGTATATTTCTTAAATTCCTATATTCAGGTCTAAAATCATGACCCCATTCTGAAATACAATGAGCCTCATCTATTGCAAGGAATGAGATTTTAATGGATTTAAAAAAATCGATATTTTGCTGTTTAGAAAGTGATTCAGGCGCTACATAAAGTAGCTTAGTTATACCTGACTGAATATCACTCTTCACTTGCCTAACTTCAGTTTTGTTAAGTGAGGAATTTAACACATGGGCAATTCCATCCTCTGAAGATATTCCTCTAATGGTATCTACCTGATCTTTCATTAATGCAATGAGTGGTGAAACAACTATAGATGTACCATCTTGAATTAAAGCTGGTAGTTGATAGCATAGTGACTTGCCTCCACCAGTAGGCATAATTACAAAACTATCTTTTTGTGCTAATACATTTAATATAACTGACTCTTGTAATCCTTTAAATGATGAAAAACCAAAATATTCTTTTAGCTTTATTTTAATATCATCTTTTTCCATTAAGGTTTAGGTGGATTAATCTGTATAATTTATTCCTAATATACCATAATTATTAAAGTTTTTCAAATAAATAGAACTATAGGTTTCAACTTTTATTAACAGAAAATTTTAGACCAAAAAAACAGACTTCCAATTAGTTTTTGATATTTTTACTCTTTCTAAACGTAGGCAAATTCATAATTATGAAAACAGAGTCGCCTAAAGACGAAATGTCATTTTTAGATCACTTGGAGGAGTTACGCTGGCATTTAATTCGTTCAGTACTTGCTATAGTTATCGTAGCAACTATCGCTTTCATATTCAAAGATTTTATTTTTGATGTTTTACTTTTTGGTCCAAAAAATAAAGATTTTATAACCTATCGTTGGTTTTGTTCTATTTCTCAAAGCTTAGGACAAGGAAGCAGTTTTTGTGTAGAAGAATTACCTTTTAGAATACAAAGTAGAACCGTTGCAGGCCAATTTTCTGCACACCTTTGGACATCTGTCCTTTCTGGATTTATAGTTTCTTTTCCTTACATTATCTTTGAGTTTTGGAAATTTATTAGCCCAGGACTTTATGAAAAAGAACGAAAAAATGCACGAGGTTTTATTTTTATAGCGTCTTTGCTTTTTTTTATTGGTGTATTATTTGGATACTATATTGTAACACCACTTTCAATCAACTTTCTTGGTAATTACACTGTTAGCAGTGAAATATTCAATGATTTTGATTTAAGCAGCTATATAGGACTTTTGAGAGCATCTGTATTAGCTTCGGGGATTATTTTTGAACTTCCTATTATTATTTACTTCTTAACTCGTGTAGGAATAGTCACACCACAATTCTTAAGAAAAAATAGAAAAATTTCACTTGTTTTAGTATTGAGTTTATCTGCAATTATTACACCACCTGACATCGCAAGTCAAATTATTGTAAGTATTCCAATTCTCATTTTGTATGAAGCAAGTATTATTATTTCAAAAATAGTGACCAAAAATCAAAACAAAGCACTTAAGGATGTCTAAACCAATTAAAAAATCTAAAATCAATAATAGAAAAACTATTAATTTGCATCTTAATGTATCCAATTCTATAATTGGATGTAATTATTTCATAAATTTCCTCTTGAATAAAGGTTATAAATATTTGAAGTATTTTAAATCAAATTCTAATCGTATTTTATGAACTTACGTGCATTAAAAATTGAAAAATCTTATAAAGCAAGAAAGGTAGTAAAGAGTATTTCTATTGAAGTTTCTCAAGGAGAAATTGTGGGCCTATTAGGACCAAATGGAGCAGGTAAAACAACATCTTTTTACATGATCGTAGGGCTTATAAAACCTAATGCAGGTAAAATTTTCCTTGACGATATAGAAATTACGAAATTTCCAATGTACCGAAGAGCCCAGAAAGGTATTGGCTACTTAGCGCAAGAAGCTTCTGTTTTTAGAAAACTTAGTGTAGAAGAAAATATTTTAAGTGTACTCCAAATGACTAATTTAAAAAAAGTCGCTCAAAAGGAAAAGATGGAATCGCTATTAGAAGAAATTGGGTTAACTCATATCAGAAAAAACAGAGGAGATTTACTTTCCGGTGGAGAACGGAGAAGAACTGAAATTGCACGTGCACTAGCAACCGACCCAAAATTTGTTCTTCTTGATGAGCCTTTTGCAGGAGTTGATCCTGTGGCAGTAGAAGACATTCAAAGAATTGTAGCCCATTTAAAAAAGAAGAATATCGGAATTCTAATCACAGATCACAACGTACAAGAAACATTAGCGATTACAGACAAAACTTATCTTATGTTTGAGGGAAGTATATTAAAAGCTGGGACACCAGAGGAACTTGCTGAAGACGAAATGGTTCGAAAAGTATATTTAGGTCAAAATTTTGAGCTACGTAAGAAAAAATTATCTTTTTAATCTTAACAAAAAAAATGAATGACTCCTTTATATTCAATTTGGATTAACAAGGGCTTAAATACAAAATATGATATTACATTCCCCACATTAAAAGACTTTGTCCAGTTGAATAAATAGGATTAATTAAAGCTATTCTTTATTAAATTCAAAATCAAATAAATAAGAATCAACAGTGGAACAGCTACCCATTGAAAAAAATAAAAAATAGGAACCACACATAAAAGCAACAAAAACTGATATCCGTATTCTTGTATATTAAAGTACTTAATTTTAAAGGAAAACAAGGGTAAACGTATATTCATCAAAATTGCTGAAATAATACAGATAATCATTAATGCGGGGTAGGTTGCTAAAAAAGGCTTTAAATTTAAAAACAGGTGGTGTTCAAGAAGAAGTGGTAAAGCGACAATAAATAATGCATTAGCTGGAGCTGGAAGACCTTTAAATTCAAATTTTTGATCTGAATCAATATTAAACTTAGCCAACCTTATACCAGCTCCTAACGACACTAAAAAGCCAATTAAAGCATGAGGAGCAAAAGAAAAAGTAAATTCATTTCTAAGCAGGACAAAGCTTATGTCCATTTCTCTTATTCCAATTTCTAAAAATAATTTATACATAACCATACCCGGTGCTAAGCCGCTCGTTACAAGGTCAGCCATTGAATCGAATTGAAGACCAAATTGACTCTCTAATCTGAGAAGACGTGCAGTAAAACCATCGAATAGATCAAAAAAAGCTCCGAGAAAAACCATCAGAAAAGCTGCCTCAAAAAGATTCTTGAAAGCTAGATAAACCGCAAAGCAGCCACAAAAAAAATTTAGAGCGGTAAAAAAATTTGGAATGTTCCTTTTTAAAAGTTGCACCATAAAAAATATTTTTGACAAGATAGTAATTGCCGGGGGAGCAAAAAAATATACATTCGTAGAAATGTCTATGACCAAACTTCATTTATCACTAGCACTTAGTTCTGGAATTTTTCTTGGAATAGCATGGCCAATTAATGGCTTTACATTGCTCATTTTTGCTGCGCTCATTCCTTTATTATTACTTGAAAATTCTATTCGTAAGGATAATTTTAAACACAAAGGTTTAAGAGTATTTGGATACTCATATCTCACTTTTTTAAGTTGGAATCTCATCACAAGTTGGTGGCTGATAAATGCATCATTTATAGGAATGGCTTTTGCTAATCTGTGTAACAGTTTATTTTACTCCAGTTTTTTCATTTTATTCTATTGGGCTAAGGGAAGATTGCCACTTAGAAGCGCTCATCTATTCCTTATTGCTTTATGGCTTGCATTTGAAAAACTCCATTTGACCTGGGACTTCTCATGGACCTGGATGAACCTAGGAAATGTATTTTCAGAAAAAATATATTGGATACAGTGGTATGAATACACAGGTACATTTGGAGGTTCACTTTGGGTCTTGAGTATTAATATTTGGATGTTTTCAATAATTAAAAACTTCAAGTTCGAAGAAGGCTTGGGTAGTTTTATGAAAAAAGCAGCGCCCCCGTTGATCTTCATTGCACTTCCGATTGCGTTTTCTCTATTTCTTTATCAAAGGGTTGAGCCCGTTAAACCAAATGTAGAAGTCATACTTCATCAGCCAAATATTGATCCATATAGTTCAAAATATAACTTTACAAACAGTCAATTTTTAACTCAATTTTCAGAACAAATAAAGCCCTACTTAACTGAAAAAACGGACTATATATTGAGTCCTGAGACTTATTTTGCAGAAGGATATGGAGAAAAATTAGATGGTTTTGATCAAACTAAACTTTATCAAAAAATGTTAAGAGAATTTGGTGATTATCCTAACGTGCAATGGGTCACCGGAATTCAGTTTTATGATCTCTATAAACAAAATAAATCTCCTTCCCTTTCAGCAAATAAGTTAAGAGATGGTATTTGGGTCGATTATTACAATAGTGCATTGGCTATACAATTTAGAAAAGAAGCACAGGTATATCACAAATCAAAACTAGTGGTTGGAGTTGAAAATATGCCATTTAAAACCCTACTAAAACCACTTTTAGGAGATGTACTTCTCGATTTAGGTGGAACAGTTGCCAGTAGAGTAACTCAAAAAAATAGATCGGTTTTTACTCACCCTTATCTTAAAATCAATGCTGGACCTGCAATATGCTGGGAAGCAATTTTTGGAGAATTTATGACTGGCTATGTGAGTGAGGGTGCAGATTTTATTGCAATCATTTCAAATGATGCATGGTGGGCAAACACCCCAGGACATAAACAACTTCTTAGCTACACTCGATTACGCGCTATTGAATTACGCCGTGATATAGCAAGAAGTGCTAATACTGGGATATCAGCTATAATCAATGCAAAAGGTGAGATTTTATTGAAATCGGAATATGACACCAAGACAACACTCAAAGGAAACATTTCTCCACGCTCAAATTTAACTTTTTATGTACGCTATGGAGATATTATTGGTCGTTGTGCAATATTTATTACTGGAATTTATTTTTTATTAGCAATCAGTGGAAGGCTAATCTATAAAAGTAAAACATAAAAGGTTGACAAAATATTTAATACATTTAAATACAGTTTATGTATGCTTATACAAGTTAGATGCAGTTATATTATGAAAGAGATTAAAGTTTACACTAAAACTGGAGATAAAGGAATTACAAGTCTATTTTCAGGTAAACGGGTTCCAAAACATGATGTTCGAATAAAAGCTTATGGTGCTATTGACGAACTCAATGCATGGCTGGGTTTGATTCGTGATACTGCAAATTTTGATTATGCCCAATCAACTTTAATTCAAATTCAAAAGCAATTGATGACTGTTGCTTCTCAATTGGCAATTGATTACCAAAATGATTATCCGAATAATTTAATCACTCTTCAACCAAATGATGTTCAGTTTATAGAACAAGAGATCGACAGATTAACTGAGAGACTCCCTCCATTAAAAAACTTTATCATCCCTGGAGGAAACGTCCTTGTCTCCTATACTCATTTAGCTCGCTCAGTTTGCAGAAGAGCAGAGCGGTGTGTTACTGAATTAGATCATCAAAACCCCGTTTCATCTATTCTAATCGCCTACATTAATCGACTTTCTGATTACTTTTTTACACTCTCGAGAATTTTTGCTTTAGATTTAAAAATTGAAGAAGTAAAGTGGAGCGGTAACTAAAAGTCATAAAAAAAGTTGCATACTACCTATAAAAATATATTTTTGCAAAATAAATAATCAGAAATATGTATTGGACACTTGAACTTGCTTCATACTTAAGTGACGCTCCATGGCCGGCAACTAAAGATGAATTGATTGACTTTTCAATCCGTACTGGAGCACCTCTTGAAGTAGTAGAAAATTTACAAGCTATGGATGATGAAGAGGATGTTTATGAATCTATCGAAGAAATTTGGCCTGACTTTCCTACAGAAGAAGACTACTTGTGGAATGAGGATGAATATTGATTAACTTCTATAAAGCTTTTAAAAGTCTCTTTAATGAGGCTTTTTTTTTAATTACTTTTGAATTAAATATATGTTAAGACAGCCCTAAAGAATTATATGAGTATTTTAAATAACATCCTGAAAACCTTTATTGGTGACAAGACCAAAAAAGACCTGAAAAATATTACTCCATTAGTTACTGAAATTAAGAGTTTTGAAAATCAACTACAGACGCTTTCAAACGACGAATTAAGGGCTAAAACGGCATATTTCAAAAAACAAATTGTAATAGCTAGAGGATCCTTTGATGAAAAAATCGTAAAGTTACTTAAGGAGGTAAAATCAACTCCAGACTTAGATGAAAAAGAAAAAATTTACCAACAAGTAGACGAAGAAAATGAAGCTGCCAGGATTGTTTCTGAAGAAATACTTAATCAAATTCTCCCAGAAGCATTTGCTGTTGTTAAAGAAACAGCCAAACGATTTAAAGAAAATGAAAACCTTGAGGTTAGTGCTTCTGCTAACGATAGAGAAATAGCAAATTTAAAACCATATGTTAAGCTTAAAGGGGATTATGCTATCTGGGAAAATTCTTGGGATGCAGCTGGAAAACCCATCACTTGGGATATGGTGCACTATGACGTTCAACTTATTGGTGGAATTGTTCTTCATCAAGGAAAAATTGCAGAAATGCAAACAGGCGAAGGAAAAACCTTGGTAGCCACACTACCAGTATATCTAAACGCACTTACAGGAAAAGGTGTTCACCTTGTAACAGTAAATGACTACCTCGCAAAAAGAGATAGCGCATGGATGGCTCCTTTATTTGAGTTTCACGGTCTAAGCGTTGATTGTATAGACCATCACCAACCTAACAGTCCCGAAAGAAGAAAGGCTTATCAGGCAGATATTACTTATGGAACAAATAACGAATTTGGTTTCGATTATTTAAGAGATAATATGGCACATACTGCTACGGATCTGGTCCAACGAAAACACAATTATGCAATCGTAGATGAGGTAGACTCTGTTCTTATTGATGATGCTAGAACACCCCTTATTATTTCAGGACCTACTCCTGAGGGTGATCGCCATGAGTTTGATGCTTTGAAATCAAAAGTAGCAACTTTGGTTTCTCTACAAAGAACCCTTTTAACTAGTGTTCTTGCTGAAGCAAAAGCAAAAATTAAAACTGGTAATGATGAGGAAGGTGGAATTTTTTTACTACGTGTTTTTAGAGGCTTACCCAAAAATAAGGCACTGATAAAATTTCTTAGTGAGGAAGGTATAAAGCAATTACTTCAGAAGACAGAAAATAAATACATGCAAGATAACAATAGAGAAATGCATAAGATTGATGAGGCGTTATTTTTTGTGATTGATGAAAAAAATAATCAAATTGACCTTACCGAAAAAGGAATTGAAGAGCTCTCTGATGGAAACGAAGACAAAAACTTTTTTGTACTGCCAGAAATTGGAGGTGAGATAGCCAAGATTGAGTCTCAAAAGTTAGATCCAAAAAAGGAAGCCAATGAAAAGGAATCTTTATTTAAAGAATTTGATGTTAAGAGTGAACGTATTCACAGTATGAATCAATTACTTAAAGCCTATACTCTTTTTGAGAAGGATGTGGAATACGTTCTTATGGAAAATAAAGTAAAAATTGTGGATGAACAAACTGGACGTATAATGGAAGGCCGTCGCTATTCTGATGGACTCCACCAAGCGATAGAAGCAAAGGAAAATGTAAAGATTGAAGCAGCTACTCAAACCTACGCCACAATAACGCTTCAGAATTACTTCAGAATGTATGAAAAACTTTCGGGTATGACGGGTACAGCGATTACAGAAGCTGGAGAATTTTGGGAAATATATGAATTAGATGTAATCGAAATACCAACCAATCGTCCAATTGCAAGAAAAGATGAAGACGATCTCATTTATAAAACCAAAAGAGAAAAGTATAATGCCGTTATTGAAAAAGTAACCGAGTTTTCTCAAGCAGGAAGGCCAATACTAATTGGAACAACCTCTGTTGAAATTTCAGAGTTACTAAGTAAAATGCTTAGTATTAGAAAGGTAAAACATAATGTCCTTAACGCAAAAATGCATAAAAAAGAGGCAGATATTGTAGCCGAGGCTGGAAATCCCGGAGTTGTGACTATTGCAACAAATATGGCAGGTCGAGGAACAGATATCAAACTATCACAAAAGGTTAAAGATGCTGGTGGGTTGGCAATTATTGGAACAGAACGACATGACTCTAGACGAGTTGATCGTCAATTAAGAGGTCGTTCTGGACGACAGGGAGACCCAGGAAGCTCACAGTTTTATGTTTCATTAGAAGATAACCTTATGCGCTTATTTGGTTCTGAAAGAGTGGCTAAGGTAATGGATAGAATGGGTCTAGAAGACGGAGAGGTAATTCAACACTCCATGATGACCAAGTCAATTGAAAGAGCACAAAAGAAAGTTGAAGAAAACAACTTTGGGATTCGAAAACGACTTTTGGAATACGACGATGTAATGAGTGCTCAAAGGGAAGTAATATACAAAAGAAGAAAACATGCCCTTGAAGGATCTCGCTTAAAATTGGACGTTCTTAATATGCTTTATGATACATGTGAAGAAATCGTTCTTCAAAACAAAGAGGTTAAAGATTTCAAAAACTTTGAATTTGAAATTATTAGTAATTTTTCAATTACTTCACCATTAACTGTAGACCAATTTGAGGAGTTAAGCGAGGTAGATATAATACAAAAACTCTATAAGGAACTTCTAGAGCACTATGAAGAAAAACAAATTCAAAATGCACAACAAGCTTTTCCAGTAATCAAAGATGTTTATGAAAAGCCTGGAAACAGTTTTGAACGAATTGTCGTACCCTTTACCGATGGAGTTAAGTCACTAAACGTAGTAACAAACCTAGAAGAGGCATATGAATCTAAAGGTGAAAAATTAATTGAAGACTTTGAACGAAATATTACACTTGCCCTAATTGATGATGCATGGAAGGTGCATTTAAGAAAGATGGATGAATTAAAACAATCAGTCCAACTAGCTGTTCACGAACAAAAAGATCCTTTATTAATTTATAAGTTTGAGGCTTTTGAACTATTTAAATCAATGCTTAATAAACTCAATAGAGAAGTACTTTCGTTCCTAATTAAAGGAAGCCTACCAAGTCAAAATCCTTCAACTATTCAGGAGGCACGACGCCCTAGATCAAGAGAAAAACTTAATATTTCCAAGGATGAAGTTTTGAATACTGAAGAAATGGCACAACGAAGCAGACAAGTAGGTGCAGGGGCAAGCCAGCAGCAAAGACAAACTATAGAAACAATTATAAGAGAACAACCCAAAATTGGCCGGAATGAGAAAGTAACTATTAAAAATATTACAAGTGGGGAAACTAAGACCATAAAATTCAAACAGGCTGAACCTCTAATCAAAAATGGAGGTTGGGTGATTAGTTCTTAAATTATTAACTTTAGATTAAAAATCATGAAATGGAGGCATATGCAACAGTACTTTTATGGGCTATTCCGGGTTTTTTTATACTCGTAATTACTGAGTTTGCTTACGGGCATTTTTCTAAAAGACAGACTTATACTCTTATGGATACTTTAGCGAGTTTAAGTTCTGGTATGACTAATGTAATCAAAGATGTTCTTAAACTTGGATTGATTTTGATCTCCTATCCTTTTTTAGTTAATCATTTAAATTTACTCGAAATAGAATCTACTATAAGTATTTATATAATTGCCTTTATTGCCATAGATTTTGCTTCGTATTGGATTCATAGATTGAATCATAAGATAAATATATTTTGGAACCAACATATAATTCACCATAGTAGCGAGGAATTTAATCTTGCCTGTGCTTTGAGACAAAGTATCTCAAATCTTTTAGGTTACAGTGCTTTATTTCTAATTCCTGCTGCTTTTTTGGGAATTCCCTCTGAGGTAATCTTTACACTAAGTCCATTACATTTATTTGCTCAATTTTGGTATCATACTCGTCATATTGGAAAATTGGGTTTTTTAGAATACATAATTGTTACCCCCTCTCAACATCGAGTTCATCATGCAATAAATCCCATTTATATTGATAAAAACTTATCAGCTATTTTTTGTGTTTGGGATCGAATTTTTGGAACCTTTCAAGAAGAACTTGATTCTGAACCTCCAATATATGGCACGCTTAAACCAGTCCAAAGCTGGAATCCTGTATGGATTAATTTTCAACATTTTTGGATTCTATTAAGAGATGCTTGGTATACAAAAGACAAGTTGAGTAAAATCAAAATCTGGTTTATGCCAACAGGCTGGCGACCACCTGATGTCATTAAACTTTTCCCTCTAGTATCACGTGAATCACAACCTTTATTGCGGTACAATCCAAAGTACTCGAAAAGTTGGAAGTTTGTAGCGATATTTCATTTCAGTATTTTAGTATTTATGATTATATTTTTATTGGGCCGTTTTAGTGAACTTGAAACATCATTTCAATTAAGTTTTGGATTATTAATTATGTATTCAATTTTTGGCTTTACAGCACTAATGGATTTTTATTCATGGGCACCTATATTTGAACAATTGAGAGGGATTTTAGGACTTGTGTTTATAAGTCTTCCACAACATAAATTTCTTTTGGATAATTATCCTTTTAGCTATGGACTTCTTGTTATCTATTTTTTGGCAACCTTAGGATTAGGTTTATGGGCTAAAAGATATTCTCCTCACCGAAGAATAGCTCTGAATTAAATGTCTAGACAAAGGCTTGATTATCTTATAGCTGGACCGGCTGCACCATACAGAGGAGGTATAGCTGATACTCAAAATGAACTTGGTAAACACCTTGTGAAGGCAGGAAAAAAAACTCAATTAATTACTTTTTCAAAACTCTATCCAAATTTTTTGTTTCCAGGAAAAAATCAAAAAAGAAAAGAAAATTTAAACACTCCTGTAATTACACTTGAAATTATTCATTCCTATAATCCGTTTCGTTGGAAAAAAGCAATTCGATATATAAACAAGACAAACCCTAAGACAATAATTTTCCGATATTACACCCCTTTTTTAGCGCCTTTGTATGGATGGATTGCTAAAAGAACGAATAATGGAATAAAAAAAATTGCACTCGTTGACAACTGGATTCCACACGAAAGACGCTTCTGGGATAAAATATTTAACCGCTTCTTCGGAATTCAAATACAGGCCTTTACAACCTTTTCTTCCGAAGTAGCATCTCAAATTAAAGATGGGTTTAAAAAACCTATTTGGGAAGGGTTTCATCCTGTAAATACTAATTTACTTCCACATATTTCATCAACTGAAGCTCGAAAAAAATTAGGATGGGAATCAGAAAAATCCATAGTACTTTTTTTCGGTATAATAAGACAATACAAAGGTTTAGAACTTTTAATCCAAGCATTTGCTAATAAAAGATTTAACTCAGAAAATATTATTCTTAAAGTTGTAGGTGAATGTTATGAAGACAAGAAAAAATACACTAATCTCGTAACTCGTTTAGGTCTTGAAAAGATTGTGAAATTTGATTTTGAATTTAAAACAGAGCGTGATATTCAACTTATTTTTTCAGGTTGCGATCTGGTGGCACAAACTTATCATACAGCCTCACAGAGTGGAGTTACACCAATTGCATATTTTTATAATAAACCCTTAATTGTATCTGATATTGATGGGTTAAATACACCTATTAAGGAAGATAATACTGGGGTTTGTGTTAAGAAAAATCCTCATGATATTGCAAAAGGAATTAAATTTTTATTAGATGATAAAATATTATCTAATAAAATTGAAAATATTAAAAAAGCTCTCCCACGATACAGCTGGAAAAAATGGGTAAAAGACTGGGATGATTTTATTCAACATTTGTAAAATCATGGATCCAAAAAAAAAGCATTGGGAAAATGTGTTTCAGACAAAAACACCACAAGAAGTTAGTTGGACGGAAGCTTATCCCAAAAGATCAATCGAATTAATTAAATCTTTTAATTTGGATAAAAGTGCGTCAATTATTGATATTGGTGGCGGTGATAGCCTACTTGTTGATGCTCTCCTTGAATTAGGTTTTACAAATCTATCGGTGTTAGATATCTCAGGAAAAGCATTGGAGCGAGCACAAAAGCGTCTAGGTGAGCGATCACAATACATCCATTGGATTGAAAGTGATATAATTGATTTTAATCCAACTAAAAATTATACATTATGGCATGATCGAGCCTCTTTTCACTTTTTAACTGCATCTAGTGATATCCAAAAATATACTGAAATTGTAACTCAATCTAACGCTAAACATCTTGTTATTGGAACTTTTTCAACATATGGACCAGAAAAATGTAGCGGACTTCTCATAACACAATACGATTGCAAAAAACTCAAAAATTGTTTTAGTAGTTCTTACAATCAATTAGATTGTATTGAGATTGAACATATTACTCCTTTTAATTCTAAACAAGATTTTATCTTTTCAAGATTCAATATAGAAGGTTTGATTTAATTTCTTTACATTTTCAATCTCTGTCTTAATCGAACGATTCCAAACATTATATCCTTTTGTGTTTAGGCGTTATTGATTCTTAATAAACCACTCCGGTTTGAGCTGTACTTCGTCGTCTAGATAAGTTAGAACAATATCTATAAAATAGAGACTTTAAGTTTACAATAAATACTCTGTTGAAATGAAATTAGAAGCTTCAGAATTAAGTAAACTCTCCAATATTTCTTTATTGTATTCTGTATCCTTTGACGCAACAAAAGTTCGTATTGAAAATGAACGTAAAGCATCATAAACACTTAATGTACTCACTGCAGAATTTTTTCTTCCCGTGAAAGGATATACATCTGGTCCACGCTGACAGGCCGAATTCAAATTCACTCGACAAACTAAATTAGCTAGTGTGTCAATAAGTGGTCCAATTTTTCTAATATCATGCCCAAATAAACTAACCTGTTGACCATATTCTGATGCAGCCATAGCATCCAAAGGTTCATCTATTTCTTTATATGAAATTATTGGAATAACGGGTCCAAACTGTTCTTCTTGGTAAACTTTCATTTCTTCAGAAACTGGATACAAAACCGCTGGAAAAATGTAATTTCCAGACTTTTCACCTCCTTTTTTATTTAAGACTTTAGCTCCTTTAGATTTTGCATCTTCAATCAATTCTTCAATGTAATCTGGTTTACTCGGTTCAGGAAGTGGGGTTAAAAAAGTGTTTTCCCATGGCATTCCAAAATTTAGTTCGTCAACTGCTAAAGAAAACCTTCGATTGAACTCATCTACTATGGAATCATGAACATAAAGAACCTTTAGAGCAGTGCAACGTTGTCCATTATATGAGAGGGTTCCTGAAATACATTCTTTGATTGTAAGATCTAAATCTGCATCAGGCAAAATAATTCCTGGATTTTTTGCTTCCAAACCAAGAACTAAACGAAGTCTGTTTTTATTAGGATGTTGATCTTGAAGTGATACAGCAGACGAGCTGTGTCCAATTAGTGCTAAGACATCTACTGCTCCTGTTCGCATAATTGGTGAAGCAATTTTACGACCTCTTCCAAACAAAATATTTACTACTCCGGGAGGAAAGCTTTCTTGAAAAGCTTTTAACAATGGAGCAATCAGAAGCACCCCATGTTTTGCTGGTTTGAAGATAGCTGTGTTTCCCATAATAATTGCTGGGATCAAAAGACAAAAAGTCTCATTTAGTGGATAATTATATGGTCCTAAGCATAACACAACACCCAAGGGTCCCCTACGAATATGCGCATAAACACTTGCCTCTTTGTCAAATTTCGCCCCTTTCCGATCTAAATTTTTATATGCCTCAATAGTATCAACTATATAATCTATAGTTCTATCAAATTCCTTGTAGGAATCGGATTTATTTTTACAAATTTCCCACATTAGAAGTTTCACAACTTGTTCTCTATGAAGTTTCATTTTTTTAACGAAAATTTCCATACATTTCAACCTTTCTCCAACTCGCATGGTTGGCCATAGACCCTGACCCCTTTGAAATGCATTTTCTGCTGATTTTAATGCGTTTAGAGCATCTGGAGATTCCATATCAGGTATTGATCCCAAAAGAGTTGGTGTCATTTTGCCATCATTATTTAGTGTCTGAATAGTCGAAAAAACCTCTGTTGTATTTCCCTTCCATATCTTTAATTCGCCATCAACTAAATATCGATCACAAACGAAAGGGTTAAGACGAAATTCCTCAGGGATTTCTTTAGTTTTAGTTGTCATACTTGTCCTTTTTTTCTTAGCCTTTTAGATTAAAAATTGAAATAAATTTTGCTTGTCGTTTAAATAATCAAATTTGAAGTTATGGATTTTCATCCTTTCTACCAAAAGCGTAAAATCTTCTGCTTTTTTTAATTTAATTCCGACAACTGCTGGTGCATTTATCCTATAACTCTTTTTTGAAAATTCAAAATGTGTAATATCATCATTCGGGCCCAAAATCTCTGTTACAAATTCTTTCAGTGCACCAGCACGTTGTGGGAAATCAATCATAAAGTAATGTTTTAAACTAGCATAAAGTAACGCTCTTTCACTTATTTCAGGCATTCTTAAAATATCATTATTCCCACCACATAGTAAGATAGCGATCCGTTTACCTTCAAAATCCTTATCAATTTCCTCTAGACCTGCTACAGCAAGTGCACCAGCAGGTTCAGCTACAATTCCCTCTTTATTGTATAAATCAAGTATTGTTTGACAAACTTTGCCTTCATCTACCGTTATAATTTCATCTAATTGTGTTTTACAAATTTTGAAAGGAATCTTACCTATCTCACGTACAGCAGCTCCATCGACAAAATTATCTATTTTTTTCAAAACTACTCTTTTATCACTAATAATAGATTGATGCATAGAAGGAGCTCCTTGGGGCTCAACTCCAATAATTTTGGTTTCTGGTGATAAAATACTCATGACAGTTATAATACCTGAGATCAAACCACCGCCCCCTACTGGCACAAAAATATAGTCTAAAGGTTTTGATGACTGCTCTAAAATCTCAAGGGCTATAGTTGCCTGACCTTCAATAACTTCTATATCATCAAAAGCATGAATAAATGTCTTACCCTCTTTTTTGGCAATTTTCAAAGCATATTTTTGACAAGTATCGTAAGTATCCCCAATTAGAACAACTCTAATGTGTTTACCACCAAACATCCTGACTTGGGAGACTTTTTGTTGCGGTGTAGTAGCAGGCATATAAACAACTCCTTCTATTTGCATTTTATTACAGGAAAAAGCAAATCCTTGGGCATGATTGCCTGCACTAGCACAAATAATTCCTACCACACGCTTTTCTTCACTTAAAGAACTAATTTTATTATAGGCACCACGTATTTTAAAAGAACGGATTTGTTGAAGGTCCTCCCTTTTAAAAAAAACAGAAGCGTTTTTTAATGATGATAATCGCTTATTGAATTCCCATGGAGTTTTTCTGATCACTTTAGACAAACGTGAAACAGCTAGTTGAACTCCTTCTATAGAAGGAAAGTTTTTCACGTTATATTATTTTAGCCATTGCTGTCATGGAAGCTCGAAGTTCATAACCCACCATTTCAACAGGGTGATATCGAATAATTTCATTGATGTCAATCAATTGTTTATTATCTACGCCAGAATCTTCATTGTTCAATCCTGAGCCTATAAATTCAGTATTGATGTTTTTCATGAAATTAAAAAGCATAGGTTTGGCAGCATGATCAAACAAAAAACACCCATACTCTGCAGTATCAGAAATAATACGATTCATTTCAAATAATTTCTTGCGTGCGATTGTATTTGCAATTAATGGTGTTTCGTGTAATGACTCATAGTAAGCTGATTCTTCTTTAATTCCTGCATTAACCATGGTGTCAAATGCCAATTCTACTCCTGCTCTTACGAAAGCAACCATCAAAAGACCCTGATCAAAAAACTCTTGTTCAGAAATATTTTTTTGGGTATTAATTGTTTTTTCAAATGCGGTTTCTCCTGTTGCGGCTCTCCAAGACAACAAGTTTTTATCGTCGTTAGCCCAATCTTCCATCATGGTCTTTGAAAAGTGGCCAGACATGATATCGTCCATATGCTTCTCAAAGAGGGGTTTTAAAATTTCTTTTAACTGTTCTGAAATTTCAAATGCTTTAATTTTTGCTGGATTTGAAAGTCTATCCATCATATTGGTGATTCCTCCGTATTTTAGTGCCTCTGTGATGGTTTCCCAACCGTATTGAATCAATTTTGACGCATACCCTGGTTCAATGCCTTCAGATACCATTTTATCAAAACTCAAAATTGAGCCAGTTTGTAACACACCACAAAGAATGGTTTGCTCTCCCATCAAATCAGATTTTACTTCAGCTACGAAGGAAGACTCCAAAACACCAGCTCGATGGCCTCCAGTAGCAAAAGCATAGGCCTTAGCCTGAGTTAATCCATGCCCTTGAGGATCGTTTTCAGGATGAACAGCAATGAGGGTTGGTACTCCAAATCCACGCTTGTATTCTTCTCTTACCTCAGATCCTGGACACTTAGGTGCCACCATAATTACAGTTAAATCTTCACGAATTTTCATACCCTCTTCCACAATGTTAAAACCATGAGAATAAGAAAGAGTAGATCCTTTTTGCATTAACGGCATAACGGCCTCAACTACTGAACTGTGGTTTTTATCTGGTGTTAAGTTGATAACAATATCAGCTGAAGGTATTAATTCTTCATAAGTACCTACATGAAAATCATGGCTAACAGCATTTTTATATGAAGTCCTTTTTTGTTCGATAGCTCCTTGACGTAAAGCATACGAGATATTCAAACCAGAGTCACGCATGTTGAGTCCTTGATTAAGTCCTTGTGCTCCACATCCAACAATTACAATTTTTTTTCCTTCAAGAGCTTTAACACCCTGATCGAATTCT
>JAQWNZ010000060.1 GCA_029246125.1 Flavobacteriaceae bacterium | reverse complement strand
TGTTAGAAAATTTACTGACTTTGACTTTTTACTTCCTAAACCTATAAAAGTGGTTTCAGTAACGTTAGCTTTATTATTCTTCGGGATACATTTCTATAAGAATAAAAAGTAGTATTCTATTTCGATACAAAAAATCTCCTGAAATCGGCTAATCAAGCCCATTTAATAGATTAATTTATAGTCTAGTAAACCGATTCATTTTTTTACTTTTAATCTTTATTATTTTGTTTATGAATTTAAGACTAACACTATATTATTTCTCAACCCTTATAATAGGTTAATCTAATTTTACTAAAAATATATTATGAATAGACATTTATCCTTTAGATCAGGCAATCCTGTTCTTTCAAAAAAAACTTTTTCTAATACAATTTTATCTGATAGTCATATGACTATTGAAGGCACTGTAAATAAAACTGCAATAAGTCTATTGCTTCTCGTGGTAACAGGTTATTTCACTTTTGATGTAATTAGTCCAGTTTTATTGATGGGATCAGGGATAGGGGGATTCATATTAGCTATTATCACTATTTTTAAAAAAGAATGGGCTCCAATAACTGTTCCTATTTATGCAGTATTAGAAGGCGCTATGCTGGGTGGTATTTCTTATATGTATAATTCTGTTTATGATGGTATAGTAACAAACGCTATACTTTTAACAGTAGGGATATTATTTTCATTATTGATAGCTTATAGGTCTGGTTATATAAAGGCAACTGAAAATTTTAAACTTGGAATATTTGCAGCTACAGGAGGTATTGCAATAGTTTACTTTTTAAACTTTATAATGGGGTTTTTTGGTTCAGGACTTGGAGTAATGAGTATCAATAATTCTTCCCCTTTAAGTATAGGCTTTAGTATTGTAATAGTTGTAATTGCTTCTTTAAATCTAGTTTTAGATTTTGATTTTATAGAGGAAGGTGCTGAAAAGGGCGCCCCTAAGTTTATGGAATGGTATGGAGCATTTGGTTTATTAGTAACTCTAATATGGTTGTATCTTGAAATATTAAGATTAATTGCAAAACTTAATTCAAGAAGATAATCTACAATAATTCTATTTCATATTTTCTCTCTATACCTGATCAGAGTCATTTAACTTAAATTTTACATATGAGAAACTTCAAAAAACGAGAGGTAGTATCTAAAAAAGTTTTGATACCCTTTATTTTAGTTACTTCTTTATTTACTCTTTGGGGTTTTGCTAATGCAGTAACTGACCCTATGGTTCAGGCATTTAAAAAGGTTTTAGAACTTTCTAATTCACAGGCAGCTTGGGTACAAATGGCTTTTTATGGAGGTTATTTTTGTATGGCATTGCCAGCCGCAATGTTTATGAGAAAATATTCGTACAAAACTGGTATTTTAATTGGTTTGGGACTATATGCTATTGGTGCTTTGTTGTTTTATCCAGCCGCATTAAGTGAAAAGTTTTGGTTTTTTTGTTTGGGACTTTATATTTTAACATTTGGACTCGCATTTTTAGAAACTGCAGCTAATCCTTATGCCTTGGCACTAGGACCAAAAGAAACGGCTACACAACGTTTAAATTTAGCACAAGCTTTTAATCCTGTGGGACTTATTTTAGGGTTACTTATTGCTCAACAATTTGTTTTAAAAAAATTGAAGTCAGATGATATTTCAGATTTTGGCTCTTTAGATGAAGCTTCAAAAATTTTAATTAAAACTTCAGATTTAATTGTAATTCGCGACCCTTATGTTATCCTAGGTCTTTTACTAATAGGAGTTTTTATTTTGTTTGCAACTATTAAAATGCCACAATCAAAAGAAGAAAATACTATGCCTAACATAAGTAGTACATTTTCAGCTTTAGCCAAAGACAGGAACTACCTCTTGGGGTTATTGGCACAAACTTTATATGTAGGTGCTCAGATAATGTGTTGGACATATATTTATCAGTATGCAGAAGGAATTGGAATGGATAGTGTAAGTGCTGGGTATTATCAAATGGCAGCATTTATACTTTTTACTTTTGGACGTGCTGTAGGTACATATTTATTAAGATATATGAATTCTGGAAAATTACTAATGTATTTT
Organism: Flavobacteriaceae bacterium; assembly: GCA_029246125.1. Taxonomy (GTDB): domain Bacteria; phylum Bacteroidota; class Bacteroidia; order Flavobacteriales; family Flavobacteriaceae; genus MS024-2A. Next base: position 16,547 of record JAQWNZ010000060.1, on the reverse strand, counting down.
GCTATATCCGCAATGTTATTTGTCTTAGGAACTATTTTTATAAATAGTAATATTGGACTTTACAGTTTAGTAGGAATCTCATTTTGCATGTCATTAATGTTTCCAACTATTTATGGGATAGCTCTTGGAAACCTTACTGAAGAACAATCTAAAATAGGTTCTGCAGGATTGGTTATGTCAATTGTAGGGGGTGCTTTATTACCAAAACTTCAAGGAAACATAATTGATGCAGGAGGTAACGGTGTTTCAGATATACTAATTTTAGGTGTTCCTGAAGTAAACTTTTCATTTATACTTCCCCTTTTATGTTTTATTTATATTGCTTGGTATGGTTTAAAAATTAGTCAGAAACTTGATTCTATTTGATATAAATATTATACAATAATCTTTTAAAGTCATTTAAATAATACTTTACAAAGTATGTTATAAACATACATACAACAATGTCAATTACTATAAAATAAAAGTGATATATGTGCTTGCTAAAGAATATTGATGTTAACTACATAATACCTATATTTTTGAATTTAACTAATTAGTTAAATGATTATTCGAGAGTTATTGCCTTTATATTATCATCAAAAACTCTATCTATTAAAAGATGTCTAGGATCAATTCCTGCCTTTAATGGTAATGCGTCAACAACCATTGTAAAATTCATTAAAGAATCATCTACTTTAACTCTTTTCTGATAAATGAGCTCTTCTTCATCTATGTCTGAAAAAACACCTATATCAATCCATTCATTTAGATTTACTTTCATTTCATTACCTAAAGAGTCAGCTTTTATTTTTGATGCTTCAATTTGAATTTTCACTTCGTATTTTCCGTTTTCAAGTTTTTTAGCATTAGCTTTTTTTAACCTATTATCATAAAGTGTTATTTCCTTAAACCAATCATCAATTAAATAACTTAATGAATCTGGCATTTTTGACTCCAAAATACTTAAAAAATCTAATGAGGTTGGGTAAGGAGTTTTATATCTATACTTCTCTAAAAAGCTTTTCATTGAACTATTGACTTTATCTTCACCAATGTAATCTTGCAATGCATAAAGCACAATACTTCCTTTGCCATAATGAATGTAGCTTTGATTTTCAACTTTATAAAGGGCTAATTCTTTTTCTCGTTCACCTGACCTACCTCTCAAATATCTATCATGATCATATTTTAACATTTCCCTCATTTTCATTGGTGTTTTTGCTATTTTTTTGAGAGTCATTAATGATGAATATTCTGAAAAGGCTTCACTTAAAAGAGTGCCACCTTGCATATCTGCTCCAATCACCTGATGAGCCCACCATTGATGTGCCATCTCATGAGCAATTACAGCATCTATTACATTATTATCTTCTGCATCTTCAAGATCAATTATAAAACCAAAAGATTCAGAATATGGCATCGTCCCTGGAAAAGCTTGAGCAAAATTTGAGAATCTAGGAAATTCTATTATTCTACACTGCTTGTGGTAATAGGGACCAAAATTTTCTGTGTAATACTCAAGAGATCTCTCAACAGCATTTAGCATCATTTCAATATTTACAGAATGTTTTGAGTCGTAATAAATTTCAATATCGATTTCACCCCATTTTCTTTTAGCTATTTTGTAATCCGCAGATATGAAAGAGTAGAAGTTTTGAGATGGATGATCAACTTTATATTTAAAATACTTTCTATCATTTTGAACCCACTCTTTAACCAATGATCCAGGTGCTATAGCTATTTGATCATTACTCGTAGAAATTATAGTTTCCACGTTAATGAAATCTGAAAAACCGTTTGTGAGATAGTTTTTATTGCAATTAACGCCACAATTATTCTCAAGTTTAGGCATTCGGTCCTTTAATGGCAAGTTTGACTTCTTTCTTTTGTTTTTATCACTTAACTCTCTATTCGAGTCATAACCTATGTTAGCTAAAATTTCAAAATTATTTAAAAATGATCCATTTTTTACAATACTGGTTGTCTCTCCACCATTAGAAAATCCTTTAGTTTCAAATTTGTTGTTTATTTTCAAAATTATTGTATCTCCAGGAAGTATTGGTGGATCAATTCCATAAAAATGAACGCCATGATCACTGTCTTTACTTATTATTGAAGCATTTGGAAGATCAAATGTTAGATTCCACTGTTTGTTTACATTTAAAAGAATACTATCTATTGGTATATGGTTATGATTAATTAAAGTAAGTTCAGCTGTAACATCAGCACTCTTCTTTTTCGGAAAAATATCTATATTATATTTTGCATCTATTATTTTTGGAAGAGGAAGATTTTTAAATTTTTTATAAATATTCTCATACGAAATAGCTAATTCCTCAGATTTATCAACAGAATTATATGTATTTAGTATTTGAGTATTATAATAAACAAAAATCGAAACAGTTACCCATAATAAACCAACTGAAGAAACAATAATTATATAAGATTGGCTTGTATTGCTTTTAAAACCATTTAATCTTTCTTTCAATGATTTTACCGAGCCCCTATTCCAAATAAATCCTGATAGAGTAAATAAGAATAACCCAAATAACATCCAATATACACTGAACCAAAAAACTCCAATATTACTTGGTCCAAAACCATTTAAATCAGAATATATCATATAAGGTGTAGCACCAAATGATATCATATTTGAACTAATATCTAAAACTTCTAATATGATATCCAAGACTAAAAGGACAATAACAGATACCATATAACCTATGTATTTATTGTTAACAATTACTTGAATTGCAACAACAACAGTACATGTTGTGAAATATAACGGGAATAAATTGTATATAAAGTCTTTGATGTATAAAGAAAATTCAATTTCAATATAACCCATTAACAATTGATAAATTATAGCTATTAGAGCAAGAGTAAAATGAATAAATATTGGTAAAGAAAGAAGTGATATAGTTTTTGAAAAAAGGGATGCTAAAGAAGAGTGAGGTGTTGAATCAATCACCTCATTTATCTGCACATCACGATCTCTCCATACCAATTCCCCGCTAAAAAAAACTAAAATAATTAATATAAACAACCCGGAAGAACCACCAATTTGATCAATCATTAAGTTGGTAAGAGGATATGATTTAAGACCATAATATTCGTAACCTGAAATAAGACCTGCAGCTAGTTGAATTATACTGAATAGAAATAAGATTTTAAAGGTTACATGTTTATAAATGCTTTTCATGTTAAGCTTAAAAAAACTTTTAAAGTGATTAACAACAGAATCATTATTCCCAAAAGTTTCTAGTTGTGATTTGTCATATTCAATTAATTGATTTTCTAAAACTTCATTTTTAATTTTATTTTTTTTGCTTTTTTTGGAAGAAAAAGTAAATCTTGAATATGAAGCTAATAGAATAAGTAAGGACACACTAATCCAAATAATTCTGTTGTATAAAATTAATCCTGATAGCGATGGATTCAAAGTATTTTTTTCAAAAGGGGTGTAGTATTTAGAAACAATACCATATGTCCTAATCCCAAAAGTGTCAACCAGAGCTGCTATTTTTTCATTATCAATATCTGAAATTAATTCACCTGCAATTGAATATCCAACTAAAATTAACATTGCTCCTACAAAAGAAACTGTGGTATTTTTAAATAATTGAGCTAGGGAATAAATTATCGCTCCCCCAATAAACATATTTGGAAGAATAAAAATAAAGTAGTTAGACACAAAAGTCTTAAAATATAGAGGGCCATATCTTTCAGGTTCAATCCATCCCATTAAAGGGGCAGTTTTTGATCCAATTATAACAGCGAAAAAGACTGCTGTTATAGGTATAGTTGACAATAATAATGATGCAGAAAACTTACCTATAAAATATCCAAACTTATTTATGGGTTTAGAAAAAACAATTTCTTGAAAATTATTGTTATGATCTCTTAACGCAGAGCTATTAAAAAATGCAGCAGCAAATAATAATCCAAAAAGAGTCATAATAATTGAATAGGTAGTAATTACATTAGGTGCATTTCTGAAAACATTCCCTATTGAACCCCCAATTGTTACATTATCTGATACACTTGCAAAAAAAACTAATAAGAAAACAATGAAAAAAAATAAATAAATCATTGGGTTTCTAAGACTATATCGAAGTTCAGAAAAGAAGAAAATTTTAAACATATCTTTTATTCTATATTTTTAATTCTAGTAAAAAATACATCTTCAAGAGTTGGTTCAATTTTTTTAAAACTTTTGTCAGGAATAGTACTGTTTAATACATGAATAATTGGCTTACCTGCAATTAATTTATTTGAAATTACTTGATAGTTTTGCTTGTAATTTTCTAGTTCAGATTTAGAGATATGTTTTTGAAAAACTTTACCCCTTAATGAATTAATACCATCGTCTGGTGATCCATTGAAAACAATCTCACCATTATTCATTATTGCCATTTGGGTACATAGTTCGCGGACATCATCTACTATATGAGTTGAAAGAATTACAATCACATCTTCTCCAACATCAGAAAGTAAATCATAAAATCGATTTCTTTCTCCAGGATCTAGACCAGCTGTTGGTTCATCAACAATTAAAACCTTAGGGTCTCCTATAAGTGATTGCGCTATACCAATTCTTTGTTTCATTCCACCTGAAAATGCCTTTACATTTTTATTTTTTTTATCAAATAAATTGACTTTTTGGAGTAAGAAGTCTACTAAACCTTTTCTCTCTTTTTTGGATGAAATACCTTTTAATGTTGCAATATGATCTAACAATTGCTCTGCAGTAATTCTCGGATATACACCAAATTCTTGTGGAAGATATCCTAATTGCTGACGAAACTTTTTACTATTCTCCAAGACATTCCAGCCATCAAAAAATATTGTTCCAGAATCAGCTTCCTGTAAGGTAGCTATTGTTCTCATAAGTGAAGATTTTCCAGCTCCATTTGGCCCTAAAAGACCAAACATACCACTTGATATCTTAATTGAGATTTTATCTAGTGCTTTTACATTATTTGGATAAGTTTTTGAAAGATTGTCTATTACTAAGTTTCTCATTAGAATATTTTTTTGAAAAACAAATATAGTTTTCTATTCCTTGACTGTATGAAATATTACAAATCAAATTATTTAAAATAAACTTATGACTGATTTTAAAATTTTAGATATAGAATAAATAGAAATTAAATTATTTTATTTTTTATATCATTAAACTATTAAAATAATTTCTTGTCAAATAGGGGAAATATATTCTAAAACAAAATCATTTTTGTTTAATTTATTTGTAATTTTGTAAAACAAAACATAAATCCATGCTATTTATTAATAAAATCATTTTAATATTATTTTTTACTTCATCATTATTAACTGACAACAGTTCGATTGATTTACAAGAATTTCAAGGAAAAGCATATTACTTTTCTAAGTCTAAAATGGAATTAGGTTCATGGGGAGCTCGGATGAGTGAAGCCCAAAAAAAACAAATAAAAAATCGCTTAAAAAATAGGTTAGAAAAAACTTATGTTCTTGCATTTAATAAAAGTGAATCTTTATTTTATGAAGAGGAAAAAGTGGATGCAATGTCAGGTGCAACAGATTCATGGGGTAGTAATTTTGCACGTGGCAAGCAGTATAAAAATGTTGAAAAAAATCAGCTTGTTCAAGCTCAAGAGTTTTACGGTAAAAGATTTTTAGTAAAAGACGAATTGCAAAAAATTGATTGGATTACTGGCTCAGAGTCAAAACAAATTGGTGATTATTTGTGTTTTAAGGCAACAGCCGTAGTCCCAACTAAAGAATTAACATGGTATGATTTTTCATGGGGAGATCTTGGTTCTCAACCTGAAGATTCAGATATTAAATTAACCTCTATAGTGGCATGGTACACCCTTCAAATACCCTTAAAACAAGGTCCTGCTGAATACTGGGGACTTCCAGGGCTTATTCTTGAAGTTAGTGCAGGTAATACTACTATGCTATGCTCTCAGGTGATCATTAATCCATCAGATGTTGTAGAAATAAAAACACCTGATAAAGGAAAAGAAATTAATAAATTAAGCTATAGCGAAACTATTCAAACTAAAATGTTGGAAATGAGAAATAATCGTGGAAGAAGAAGAGGTTGATTTTTATTAATACTTTTCATAAATCCATTTAGTTCCATGAATCTTAAAACCTTCTTTATCTTTTTTTGTTTTTCTACCTTGATCTTTGGTCAAATAAAATTTGAAGGTGAAGTTTCTGATAGTTTAAAAACACCTTTACGGTCTGCCAGTGTAGTTGCCATTGACAACGAAACCAATGGTCTTGAGAGTTATGGCCTTACAGATGAAAAAGGAAAGTTCAAAATAAATCTAAAAGAAAATAAAGCTTATAAAATTCAGGTAAGTTCAATTGGATTGATAACAATCAATGAAATTCTTAAAACAAATGAAGATGATATTGTAAAAAATTATACACTTCGTGCAGATATCATTTTGGATGAGGTTGTTGTTAAAATGCCAATTGTTGTTAGAGGTGATACTTTAATATATAATGCAGACTCTTTCAAAAATGGTTCTGAACGTAAATTGGAAGATATTATAGATAAACTTCCAGGAGTTGAGATTAACGATAGTGGACAAATAGAAGTTGAGGGCAAAGTGGTAAATAAACTCATGGTAAACGGGAAAGATTTTTTTGATGGGGATACTAAAATTGGCACAAAAAATATCCCCTCTAATGCAGTTGATAAAATTCAAGTTTTAAGAAATTATGCAGAGGTTGGTCAGCTTAGTGGTGTTAGAAATAACCAAGATAATTTTGCTATAAATATTAAATTAAAACAAGGGAAAGAAAGTTTTTGGTTTGGAAATATCACAGGTGGTGTTGGTGATTCTCCAGATGAAAATTTATACCTCATTCAGCCTAAGCTTTTTTATTATAATCCCAAGTATAGTATTAATATTATAAGTGATTTGAATAACATTGGTGAAGTTGCTGTTACAAGACGTGATATTAGAGGCTTTGGAGGTGGTTTCCAAAGCCCAAGTAATAGAAGTGGAACCAGTATTGATTTAGGCGATAACAGCCTTAATTTTTTGACTAATCAAAGAAATGCGCTTAAAATAGAAAATAAACTAGCTTCTGCAAATTTTAGCTATTCACCAAGTAAATCAATTGATTTAAGTGGTTTTTTGATTTATAATAACAGCCAAATTCTTTCCAATGAAGTGAGCTCTATCAGATATACTAATGAGGGCTTAGGGATTCCAGACGAACAAACCGAACAGTCAAATACTGAACTTTCAAACCAAGGCTTGGTAAAGCTAAGTGCTTCTTATAAGCCAAACTACAATAATCAAATTGATTACGATATATTAGCTCGAATTTCAGATGATTCACAAGTAAAGAATAACACCTCTTCAGTTCTTGGTCTTACAACACAATTAGAGGAAGTTACTCCTTACAACATAAATCAAAATCTGAGTTATTACTATACGTTAAACGATAAAAATATTTTTGCTTTTGAAGCCCAAGGCGTGATTAAAAATGAGGACCCTTTTTATAGTGCTGTTTTAGAAAATGATCCTGATGCTATAGATCCATTTGATTCTACTGCCAATGCGCTGGGTTTAAATACTTCAATAAATTCTTTCAGTTTAGGCCAAAACAGAAAGATTCTTTCTAATCAATTGGATGCAAAACTTGATCATTATTACCTAATTGGACCAAAAAGTAATATAAACTTCACCCTTGGCACAATATTGAGCCAACAAGAATTCAGCTCAAATATTTTTCAATTTCTTTCCAACGATATAGAGTTCATGCCAGAACCAAATTTTAATAATGGACTTGCAGAAAACGATATCGATTATCGTTTTAATGATGTATATCTAGGTATTCATTATCGATTCAGATCGGGTAAGTTTACAATTACCCCTGGATTTTCTATTCATTCATATGGTAATCAAAACACTCAATTTGGAGTAAATGTTAAAGACAATTTTTTTAAATTACTACCTGATTTTGAAACACGTATTCAGCTAAAAAAAGGTGAGTCACTAACTCTTAATTACAATATGCGAAATCAATTTACTGATGTAACAAGACTTGCAAGAGGACTAGTATTTAATAGTTATAACAGTTTGCAATATGGCGAACCTGATTTGCAAAATGCATTATCACATAATTTAAGTTTGTTGTACAGAAGTTTTAATTTGTTTAATTATACAAATGTTTTTGCAAGAGCTTCATACTCAAAAAATATTGATCAAATAAGAGGCCTGACCAATTTTGATAATGTAATAAGAACAAGCACTTATTTTAATTCAAATTTCGCTGATGAAAACTTTAATTTATTTGGAAGAATTCAAAAGACTCTTGGAAAGGTAAGAACCGGCATCAGTTCATTTTTTAACTATAGTAAAAACAATCAATTTATTCAACAAAGGCAGTCGGTTAATGAGCGATTTATACAAACATATACTCCAGAAATTAGAACTAATTTTAGTGTTGCACCAAATATTAGAATACGTTATCGATACAGTATTACAAACAATAACCAGGGTTTACGCGAAACTAAGTTCATTACTAGAGCACCTTCCGTTGACTTTGATGCCTACATAATTGAAAAATTTACCTTTAAAACAGACTATAGCTATACTATACAAGATCAAACTGGTGAAGGGTCACAATCATTTCAAATTTGGAATGCCTCTCTCGCATTTAAAAAAGACAAAGAAACTAAATGGGAATATGAAATTAGAGGATCTAATTTATTGAATGTAAGCTCTCAAATACGAAATAATGCAAATAGTGTGTCCGTTTTCAATTCAACAACATTTATCCAGCCTAGATTCATAACGATTCGCGCGGTATATCAACTTTAAAATATATTGCCTATTAATTAAGCTGGCTTTTAATCGTTTAAAAAAAACATTCTATTTCGAAATAGTTTTATTACTTTAAGATTGTTTACAACCTAATAGTATAGTATTTATGAAAAATTATATAGCATTTTTTTTGATTTTAATAGCCTATGTAACAGTTCATGGACAAGGGTTTGAATATGGTTTAAAAGGGGGTTTAAATTTTAATTCTTCCGGTGATATTACAAATATATCCGCCCAGATTCCAAGTTTGGAAGAGGCTAAAAGCGAAGTAAATGGTTTCAATTTTGGTTTTTATGGACAACTAAACCTGGCTTTAATTTACGTTAGACCTGAAATCCACTTTACAAAATTTGAAACCTCTTTTAATGAATTAAGTGTTGGTAAATCTAGAATTGAGGTTCCCGTATCATTAGGCTTCAAGTTATTACCTGTAATAAGTGCTTTTGTTGGCCCCACTTATCGATATGAATTAAGTAAAGAAAATCAAAATTATACTATAGAATCTTTAAAAGGAGACTCTACCTTAGGTTTACATTTAGGAGCAAGAATTCATTTGGGTAAAATTGGAATTGAGGCCCGCATAGAAAGAGGTATTTCTGAAAACGAAGCTCAACTTTTAAGTCAGAATAATATTAATGTTGGAGTCATAGACAATAGAACAACTGTTCTCAGTCTAGGCATATCTTATGCTTTTTAAATTAGTTTATTTAACAATATAATTAATTTCTGATACTTCTGAAACTCGAAAATATCCTAATGGACTATTTTCTGACTTGGTAATGTTTATCATATTACCATTTAAATTAGCTGGATTTGTTTGAAAAGGCCCTCCTTGTTGGGTATTTTGAAGAATAAGTAAGTACCAATATTGATAGGCTGTCTTTGAAAGACTATATTGTCTAATTCTCACCTTATCATTTTTTTCTAAATCACCATCTAAAATAACACCATAATACTCTGATCCATTAGAAAAGTCATCCCTGTATACATTATATTCGACCTGGTCATCTAAACGATCACTTAAAAATTCAAAATAGCTGTAATTGTCTTCATTTTTTTCATCCATACTGTAAGCCTCTATTTGGGTTGCAACATTACCAAAGAAGGGTATGCTGTCTTGTTCAATTTTATAAATAGATGCAACCGGGTATAAAACTTCACTTCCAATATACTGTTGATTCTGATAAAGAATTTCAAGTGTTAATTCTTTACCAACATTATAGGGAATAGTATCTAAGGGATAGTAGATTCCAGTGTTTTCTTTTTCAGTAAACTCAAAAATATTATTTTTTAGATCTGTTATTTGAACTTTTGCACCACTTGCAGCTTCTCTTAAGTTATCGAAATAAGGAGACGTTTTGGAAAGTGCAATAAATTGTTCGGTTTGCCCACTCTCTTTGATCCAATTTAAATGACCCTCGATTACCAGACGTTCATTGGAATAATTTAAATCTACATCAATAACTTCTTCACATGCTGCAAAGAAAATAATTACAATTCCAAGGGATACAAAGTTTTTGAGCATTTTTTAAAATTTGAAATTATAGGTTACAGAAGGTATGATTCCAAATATTGATAGACGAACAGCTTCATTTTGTCCGGTATCAATATTCTTTTGAAAGCGAATATTAGCTGCGTTTTGTCTGTTGTAGGCATTAAACACACTAAAGACCCAATGGCCTGAAAATGTTTTTTCTTTTCGATCGGGAGTATAAATAGCTGAAAGATCAAGACGGTGGTAATTTGGAAGTCTACTACTGTTTCTAGCTTCATAGTTTGGAATTGAAAAATTCATAAACTGATATTGTGCTTCTGGATAGGTGATGGGTTGTCCTGTTTGATATAAGAAATTCGCGTTGAAATCCCATTTCTTATTTAGCGCATAAGTTGTTGTAATTGATATATCATGAGTTTTATCATAAGGAGTAAAATACCAATCTCCATTGTTTATGCCAACTTCTGAAGATGTTCTTCCCGGTGCTCTTTGTTCTGAACGAGATAATGTATAGGCAATCCAGCCAGTTAATTTTCCTTCGTTTTTTCTAACTAAAAGCTCTATTCCCCTCGCTTTAGCTTCTCCAGCTAATAAAACTTGCTCAATAGCATCGTTTGCAATTAATTCTGCTCCATCTATATAATCCAATCTATTCTGAATTGATTTATGAAAAACCTCAAATTCTAGATTATATCGATTAGAGTTAAATGTTTTAAAATAGCCTATTGCAAATTGATCTAGTATTTGTGGGTCTATAAACTTTCCACTCGGTGCCCAGATATCTATTGGGGTAGGGGAGTTAGTATTAGAAATCAAATGGAGATATTGAACCATACGATTATAACTCGCCTTGAAAGATTGGGAGGGTTTGTTTTGATATGCCAAAGCTGCGCGGGGCTCTATATAGAGAAAGTTTTTTAATACAGTTCCTCTTGAATAGTCAATTTCCCCGCTGGGTTCTGACCCTTGATAAATTTTTAATGCTGAGTTGTATAGAAGCGGATTGTCATTGACATAGGTGTTTAGTTTTTGTCCCAGACGAATAAAATTACTCAACCTTCCTCCTAACTGAATACTGGTCTTAGGGCTGAATTGATAATTAACTCCAGTATAAAGAGAGCTTTCTATAGCATATTTATCCGTTAGTTTATTTACTTGAATTGATGAATCTACTTTTGTAGGTTCAATAAGACCAGGATCAAATTTGTAGTAAATGCTATTTAGTCCATATTCTAATTTTATTTTTTCTGATAAATAGTATTTAAAGTCATATTTCAAATTCATATTTATTATACTTGAATTCCATACAAAATCAGCAAAGCTAAAATCTAGTCTGTAATCGTAATCTGAGTAAATAAGAGATAAGTTTGAAAATAATTGATTAGAGAATAAATGATTCCATCGAAAATTCGCAACAGAATTACCATAGGCATTATTGAATAAGTTTGAGATATCAAAAACGTCTCTTCCAAAATATCCAGATAGGTAGAGGTTATTTTTTGGATCAATTGTATAGCTGACTTTGGTGTTTAGATCATAAAAATATGCCTTGTTATCTTTTACACTTTCAATTAATGGTAAAAACAAATGCACATAGCTGCTCCTACCGCCTATAAGAAAAGAGCCCTTTTCCTTTTTTAGAGGACCTTCTAGCATCAAACGGCTGGAAATTAATCCAATCCCACCTTCAGCACTAAAATCATTACTATTTCCATCTTTTTGATAAATGTTTAATACAGAAGAAACACGACCTCCATAATTAGCAGGAATACCTCCTTTATATAGTTTAACGTCTTTGATTGCATCTGGGTTAAATACAGAGAAGAACCCAAAAAGATGTGAAGAGTTAAAAATTATTGCTTCGTCCAGTAAAATCAAATTTTGGTCTGCTGCGCCGCCTCTTACATTAAATCCTGAAGCTCCTTCACCACCATTTGTTACCCCTGGGAGTAGAGTAATGGATTTAATAATATCGACCTCTCCAAGAGCTGCAGGCATCTTTTTAATGGTATTAATCGCTAAAGAATTAACACTCATCTGAGGGCTTTTAAGGTTAAGTCGCTCAATATTATCATTGACAATGACCTCATCCAAAATTTCAGCTTCAGGGAGAAGCTTAATATTAAAGGTCTGGTCTTCAGATAAGTTGATTTTTTCTGTTAAATTCTTGAAACCTAAATAACTAATTAGCACCTCTTGCTCACCTTTAGGAATAATTATAGAATAAAATCCATATTCATTAGTTGTGGTTCCAAGATTTAGCTCTGGTAAAAGCACGTTTACACCAATTAGTTTTTCGTTTGTTTCAACGTCTGCAATATAACCACTTAAAATGAAGCTTTCTTGTCCAAATAAACTATTAGAGTATATTAAAACAAGAATAAAAATGAAATTTTTGTTCATTATTCTGAACTTTTTAAAACATTTGACAAATTAACATCTTGAAAGTTTAATGGATTTAAAAAGAAAGTCCAAAACCAATATTACCAATCAGAATTCCACCAGTACCTAAGCCAGGAATGGGAGGAATGTTTTCTGTAAATGATTCCGTAATTCCATCTAATGATGCAATAAATTTTAAAGAGTCAGGAATATTACCTACCCCATAGCCTAATTCAAAGCGAAAAAAAACAGTACCTGCTGTTTTAAGTCCTAATTTAAAATTCGTTGTATCTAAATTTAATTTTGTAGATCCTGATCCAAATAGACTTTGAAGAGTATTAGAGAAAAGAAGATTTGTAAAGGTTATATCTGTCGAAAGTGAGCCTTTACCAACACCTATAAAAAAGCCATTTGCTTTTTTATTAAAATAATAGTTTATTCCATATTCAGTGTAAGCAATTGTAGTTTCTACTGACTCAAAATTAAGCGGTATTTTACTATAATCGATATAAGGAACAAAGTGATTATTTAGTATAGGAAGTGCAAGCTCAGCGTAGCCTGAAGCTAGATTTGGAATACCAAGCTTTAATCCTATAGAAAGGTGTTTCACTTTTAATGAATCACGATTCTCTTCTTTACTTAATTCGGTTTGGGCAAAAGAGGTAAAAATTGTGAGTAAAAAAAGAAAAGTAGTTAAAAAGTTCTTTTTCATTATTTATTTAATCTAATCTTTGATGGTCTATTTGCTAATTCCCAGGCAGTATAAAAAATTAACTTAGTTCTCTTGGCTAAGAGTTCATACATGATTTTATCTACTGTATCTCCTGGCTTATGATAATCTTCGTGTGTTCCGCTAAAGTAAAAAATCACGGGGATATTGTTTTTAGCGAAATTGTAATGGTCGCTTCTGTAGTAAAAACGATTAGGATCATCTTCTTCGTTAAAGGTATAATCAATTTTAAGCTGAGTGTGTTCTAGATTAGCTTTTTCTGAAATATCATGTAGATCTTGACTCAATCGATCAGCTCCAATTAAATAGATATAATTCGGGTCTTTATCTATTCTTTTAGGGTCTGTTCTACCTATCATATCGACATTTAAGTTGACCATGGTTTCTTTTAACGGGTATAAGGGATTTTGAGTGTAATATTGTGACCCTAGAAGGCCTTTTTCTTCTCCTGTTACATGTAGAAAAACGACTGTTCTTTTTGGACCATTTCCTTGCATTTTAGCCATTTTAAAAGCCTCAGCTATTTCCAATAAAGCTACAGTACCTGAACCATCATCATCTGCTCCATTATTAATTTCCCCATTTTCAATCCCAATATGATCAAGGTGAGCAGAAATTATAATATATTCTTCAGGAAACTTAGATCCCTCAATTATAGCCGCTACATTCTCAGTATTAACATCAACACCTTTGATATCTAATGTCATGGATTGAGTATAAAAGTCGGTTCCTTTGGCTGGGTTAATTCCATGGCTAGAATAAAAGTCTTGAAGGAAATCAATAGCGCGTTTTTGTCCAATGGAACCTGTCTCTCTTCCTTGAAAATAATCAGATGCATAAACGTAAAGACTTTCTTTGAGCTCTTTCGCAGTAATAGTTTCTGCATAATCAATTAAGACCATCTGATTTTGACTCAAAATAAAGGAAGGGAATGTGATTAGTATTAGGAAAAGCGTCTTCATTTAATGTTTTATATTTTAGTTTTTGTTAAGTTACAAGACTAAGCGTATTTTGTTTTTGAATTTCGTCTAAAATACCATCCCAAAGATTAATTCGAAGTTCAAGAGCACGCTTAGAGTAAATTAGTGTTTCTTCCCATTTCTCCTCATTTTGCCCACAAAGCTGCTTTATCATTTCAAGTGCAAGTGGTCCATGTTCATCTGCATCAACTTCAATATGACGTTCAAAATAATATACTAGGTCCTCTAGGTTTTCTTTTGAAGAGCTTTTCAGATTTTTAATAATTTCAATAAACATATCCGGTATTAGGTCTTCTCTGCCAAATGTAAAGACAGAAGCAATGATATGTGGTTGGTTAGTTTTAACAACCTCGAAAGTAAACTTCATGAAATTTATCAAATGTTTTGGCAATGGCGCATTTGCTAAAATATCATCGATATTCTTTCCGGATTTGAGCTGGTCAAGAATTCGATATATTTCTCGTGGATTCGCACCAAGAGATTTCATAGCCTCTAAATACATTTCAAAGTGACTCATGGGTTCTCCTTTTCTATTGACGTCGGATTCTTCCCCCCACACAATCTCGTTGATTAATCTTGAAGCTGCGGGATATCCTGAGGGTCTCCACGGAATTGAGTTGCAACTTAAGAGATTTTGGAGTTGCTTAAGGAGTGACATAAAGTCCCAAACTGCAAAAATGTGCTGCTCCATAAAAAGACGTATGTCTGATAAATTATGGACACTTGAGTATACTTTATGATTTTGAAGTCGTTTCCTTAACGGATAAAGTTCTTTTTCAATTCTTTCTATCATGATCAAATACATTATATTGGGTACAAATATATCGATAAAATAGAAATCTTGGATTTTAATTTACTCTTGTTATTTACAATCTCATCTGTGACTTTGACATTATTTCCAGGACCTGACATATTTTTTGTTTTTACTACCAGTCTAGCTAAGGGTTGGAAAAAAGGTTTTTTGGTAAGCCTTGGACTTACTTCGGCTTTATGGATTCATACGCTTCTTGTTGTTTTAGGTATCGGAAATTTAATAGTCCAGTATCCTCAAAGTCAGCGAATTTTAGAGTGTCTTGGTGGGATTTACCTTTTATTTTTAGCCTTTAGATTAGTGAAAGTCAATAGAGAAGAAGTTGAGAAAAAAAATCTAGAATTTAATAAAGTCGTTAAGCATCGTTTTTTTACCACTGGACTAATAATGAATATAACTAACCCCAAGGTCAGCTTGTTTTTCGTAAGCTTTTTCCCCGGATTTTTATTTCATGAAAGTTTGCCTTTGAGTCATCAGTTTTTAATCCTTGGTACCATTTTCTTCTTACAAGCCTTATTCATTTTTAGTGCTGTCTCAGTTTTTGCTAGCCAGTTAGGAAAAAAGTTTGTAGTCGAAAAAGAAACTCCTTTTTGGAATAAGTTTCAAGCAGTTGTTCTTTCATTAATAGCTCTGGTTTTGATTTACCCTTAACTTTAATATTATTTTAGTTATGAATCCCATAAAGTTAGTAGAATGTCCGCGTGATGCACTCCAAGGCTATAATATACCTGTTTCTACTCAAATGAAGGTCGAGTATTATCAGATGCTTCTTAAGGTAGGTTATCACACTATTGATTGCGGCAGTTTTGTAAGCCATAAAGCAATCCCTCAAATGGCTGATACTGTCGAAGTGATTCAAAGCTTGGATTGTAGCGAAACTAAAACAAAATTACTTACTATAGTTGCCAATTTACGAGGAGCGCATAAGGCAGTTGAATTCGAAAATATAAGCTATTTAGGCTACCCATTTTCTGTTTCTGAAAACTTTCAAGTCCGTAACACTGGTAAAACAATTAAAGAATCCTTGGTCATTTTAAATAAAATAATAAAGTTAGCTGATTCAAATGATAAAGATTTAGTTGTATACCTATCAATGGGTTTTGGTAATCCTTATGGTGATCCATGGAGTACTTCTATCATTAAAAGTTGGGTTGCTGATTTAGCAGATATGGGAGTTAAAATAATTTCACTTTCAGATACAATAGGTAATGCTAAAATTAAAGACATTGACAGTCTATTTAAAGATTTAATTTCAGCATATCCTAAACTTGAATTTGGATCACATTTTCATGCTCATCCCAAACAATGGTTAAATAAAATTAATACA
>JAQWNZ010000028.1 GCA_029246125.1 Flavobacteriaceae bacterium | reverse complement strand
CATTAATTCATTTTTTGAAATATTTGGATTTGCACCAGCACTTCCACATACTAATGCACCCATTGCACATGCCCTATCTAAGGAATTTTGAAGCGTGTCATCAGATAAAAGACCATATATTAGGGTTCCTAAAAAAGAATCCCCAGCACCTACTGAATCAACTAATTTAATTTTGAATCCACTATTATAAACAAAATCATTTCTATGATATAAAACTGCACCAAACATTCCCATAGTAACACAAATAATTTCAGTATTGGTTTCCTTAGCAATAAATTTAATATGTTGATCCATTGAATTAAATGGAGAGTTTAGAAGGTTAGCAATTAAGTATAATTCTTGATCATTAAATTTTAGCATATGAGATTTCGACATGAGTTCGATCAGAAGATTATTATTATAATATGGGGGTCTTAAATTTAAATCGAAAACACTAAATCAGCTACATTTAAAAATTGTTTTAAAGTAGTATATGAGTAGCCACGCGCGACAAGACTCCCAAAAATAAAAGCTTTTGAGTGATTAACTAAAGTTAAAGACCTTTCATTGGATTCAATAAAATCCCATGCAGAATCAGTTTGAAAATTATATTTTGCAGTGCCTTCAGCATCTAAACTCACATTCACTTTTCCTGTTGGATGAAGTGGGTCAATCTGAATGAAATCAGTTTTGATTTGATAATTATCAACTTTGTGTAAAATTTCATCACCAAGAATATCTTTACCTATCCGGCTAATAAATTCAACTTCTACGTCTAAGCCCTTCAGAGTAGTAGCAACATTAAATGGTGCTCCACCTAATTTTTTGTAATCTGGAAATATATCCCACAGTATTTCCCCAAAACAGCAAACCTTTTTTGCGTACATATTTTTTAAAATTACACTTTTAAAACTTTTTAGGTGATCAGAAAAATTAAAATTATATTTGAATAGAACTAATGTTGCTTTGATAATAGCAAATTCAATTTTGAAATAATACTACCCTAATACAATACACTAAAGTTTATGTCTTTCTTGTAATGCTGTTTTATCTAAAAGACATGTAGAAAGGATAAAAAGTAAGATTAATAGCCAAAAATGATACCCAAACTGAACTATTCTTTAACGATAAAAGGATGATGGTTGAATTAAAAGCAGGTATTCCTCTTAAATATGATTTTTAATTATTTGATTAGATATTATGAATTTAGAATCATCCATACTAAAAATTAATCCCAAAGATAATGTTGCTGTTGCACTGGATAATCTTAACAAGGGTTATGAGGTACAACTTTACAACAGCTCTTTTAAATTAGTTGATGAAATCGCTTTAAAACACAAATTTGCATGTATAGATTTTAAACCTGGAGACCCAGTTTATATGTATGGTATTTTGATAGGTGAAGCCACAAAACATTTTCCTAAGGGGGGGTTGTTAACTATTGAGAATGTAAGACATAAAACTCAAAAAGTTAAAGGAAAAACTGCCCCATGGAGTTGGATACCTCCACATACCACAAAGTGGTGTAATCGAACTTTTGAAGGCTATCATCGTTCTGATGGGCAAGTAGGCACTGATAATATTTGGTTATTTTTACCTCTGGTTTTTTGTGAAAATAGAAATATTGAAACCTTAAAAAATATCTTTGATAAAGAGTTTAATGCTCCAAAAAAAGAACCTTTGCAAGAGCTACTAAGTCAATTAGTTCACGGAGATAAAATTAAAGACACTGAAAATAAAAAAACAAAGCCAAAGAAAAATCAGTTTGACAATATTAAGGTTCGATTTTTAACCCATCAAGGTGGATGCGGTGGAACACGTAATGATGCAAAATCATTAGCAAGACTTTTGGCTGGCTATGTTAATAATCCCAATGTGGCTGGTGCAACTGTTTTAAGCTTAGGGTGTCAAAATCTTGAGGTTAAGTTATTTAAAGAAGCTTTATCAACCTTAAAACTAGGAAATGAAAAACCAGTATTAATTTTCGATCAACAAGCTGAAGGTACTGTTGATGCTTTCCTATCTAAAATTATTACAAAGTCATTTAGAGAAATTAAAAAAGCAAGTTCTTTAAAAAGAAAATCTGCTCCACTCTCAAAACTTACTATAGGATTAGAATGTGGAGGCTCTGATGGTTTCTCAGGTATAACTGCTAATCCTACTTTAGGACTGATATCTGATATCGTCTCTGGTTTAGGGGGAAAATCAATTTTAGCTGAATTCCCAGAGCTAGCAGGTGTAGAACAAGAGTTAGTTAATCGTTGTATTTCTGAAGCCTTGGGAATCAAATTCCTAAACTTAATGAATGAATATGAAAAAAAAGCAGAGAAAGTAGATTCAGGTTTTGATATGAATCCATCTCCGGGGAATATAAAAGATGGCTTAATAACAGATGCTATGAAATCTGCAGGAGCAGCAAAAAAGTCAGGAAATGCACCAATTACAGATGTCTTAAATTACACTGAATATGCTAAAAAAGCTGGGGTTTCTCTACTTTGTACGCCTGGAAATGATGTAGAAAGCACAACTGCTTTAGCTGGTTCAGGTGCTAATATTATTCTGTTTACAACAGGTTTAGGAACCCCTACAGGAAATCCAATTACACCTGTAATTAAAATTAGCACCAACAGCATTTTAAAACTCAAAATGAGAGATATTATTGATTTTGACTGCGGTACTATAATTTCTGAAAAAAGGAACATAAAAGAAGTTGGAGATGAACTTTTAGAATACATAATTGCAGTAGCAAGTGGCCAGAAAACAACAAAAGCAGCACAGTTAGAACAACATGATTTCATACCTTGGAAACAAGATATATCTCTTTAAAAATTTCTTAAAAACAAATTAAATTAAGATGTGTAATACTGATAAATCAAATAAAATAGTTCACTCAACAGCATTCCCATTTTTAGAAACAAAAAAACGTATTGCAATTCTTTTAGATTGCTATCTTGAAAAAAGTAAAAAAAGTGAATTGAAGGTTCTTAAACAAGAACAACCTGAATATATAGCAGAAAAACTTCAACTTAATTCAATTTTAAAAAATGGTTTTCAAAATCTAGATAATTTAGAAAAATTTGTTAACAACTATTTAAAACATACCAATCACCTTAGAAGCCCAAAATATATGGGGCATCAAGTTGCTGTACCCCAAGATTTATCCGGTATTCCTGACTGGATTCATGGAACAATTAATAACCCAAGCTCATTGTATGAAATGGGCCCAGCCGGCGCTACCCTTGAAGGTTTCATGATCAATTGGATGCTTTCAAAATTAAATTGGTTTAAAGGAAATGATCTTTGTGATTTTGATAATCACCAAAATAACGGAAGTGGCATACTTACTCATGGAGGTTCTGTCGCAAATCTTACTGCTTTATCTGCAGCTCGTGCTTCAATTGCTCCAAATGCCTGGACTGAAGGAAATCCAAATGATCTTGTTGTTATTGGACCAGCATCAGCTCATTATTCTATTTCAAGATCACTATCCATTATGGGAATGGGTAAAAATGCCTTTATCCCAGTTCCCGTAGATTCAAATGAAATCATACTTACATGTCATTTAGAGACTATATTAAAAGATATTAAGGGAGAAAATAAACGCGTTATGGCGGTCGTGGCCAATGCATGTGCTACTTCTTCAGGCCTTTTTGATCCCATAGAAGAAATGGCGGAATTTTGTGTGAAAAATGATTTGTGGTTCCATGTGGATGGAGCGCACGGTGCAGCAGCATTACTTTCAGAAAATGAAAAACAAAAAGTTGCTGGTATTGAAAAAGCAGATTCTATTATCTGGGATGCACACAAAATGCTCCAAGTTCCAGCGCTTTGTACTGCAGTACTTTTTAAAAATCAGGAACATCAATGGAATAACTTCAAACAAAAAGGAAGTTATGTCTTTCACGAATATGAAGTTGTTGGCATGGACTCTATGCCATTTACTGTAGAATGCACCAAATCTGCTTTGGGCACAAAACTTTTTTGGAGCTTTGCACTCAAAGGTGAAAAAGCAATGACTCAATTCATTGAAAAAAGTTTTCAGAAAGCACGTGATCTTTACAAATATTTAAGCTCTTTAGACGACTTCTATTGTCCCTATCCTCCAGAATCAAATATCTTATGCTTTCAGTTTAGACCCAACCAGCTTAGCAATCAAAATCAATTAGCATTGCGTTATGAATTGATCAACAGTGGAGAATTTTATATAACCTCTTGCGAATTTCAAGAAAAACGATTTTTAAGAACAGTGCTATTAAATCCAGAAACAAATAAAAAGGATTTTATTGAATTAGCTAAAACTATTACTAAAATTGGAATAAAAATCATTTCTGATCAAAAAGAAAAGTGATCTGAAAAGTAATTGAATGTTTGACAATTACTTTCAGGTACAATGGTTTTATTGATATAATTCTATTTATTTAAATAATGTAATTTTGGCAAAAATATATAATGATGGATATTTTAGAATTTAAAACTTTTATAACAAAATTAATTAATCAAAGAGGCCTTTCGGAATTTTGGTCTGAAAGTGCAGCTCTGATCTTTTTACTAAGTTTGATTTTAATTCTTGGAGGTATTACTTTTTGGATAACTCGAAAAGTAATTATGAGTTTTTTTATTCAAATTTCAGTAAAAACAAAATCAAAATTTGATGATATACTTATTAAGAATAAAGTTCCAAAAATACTTTCTAATCTACCCGTATTATTTCTATACTATGAAACTATACCAATCCTATTTTATGATTTCAGTGAAAATTTAGCTGCTTTTATTCAAAATATAGCTGAAGCCTTACTTATTGTCCTTATCATCGCTTTAATCAGGACGATTCTAAAATCGGTAAATGATTATTTAAAAACTTTAGCTTCGTTCAAAGATAAGCCCTTAGACAGTTATGTTCAAGTTTTCATGATTTTTCTGTGGTTTATTGAAGGAATTTTGATTTTATCAGTTCTCACTGGAAAAGATATTGGTTCATTTTTGACTACTCTTGGAGCTCTTTCGGCTGTTCTTCTATTTGTTTTTAAAGATACTATACTTGGTTTTGTTGCAAGTGTCCAAATCACTGTGAATGATACTGTAAGAATTGGGGATTGGATTAGCATGCCAAATAGCAATGCTGATGGAGACGTAATATCCATAAGTTTATCCACAGTACAGGTTCAAAATTTTGATAAAACAATTACTTCAATCCCCACTTATAAATTAATTTCCGATTCATTTATAAATTGGAGGGGCATGAATGAATCAAGTGGAAGAAGGATAAAAAAATCTTTGCTTATAAAAACCACTAGTATTCGTTTTTTGTCATCTAAAGAGATTGATGATTTAAAAAAAATTGACCGTATTTCATCATTTATTGTTAAAAAAGAGAAAGAAATTGAAATAGCAAATTCAGTAAAAAAAACAGATAAAAGTTTACTTATTAATGGACGTAATTTTACCAACCTAGGATTATTTAGACAATATACCCAAGTATATTTACAAACTCATGATCAAATTAATCAAAAAATGACAGTTATGTGTCGTCAATTAACTCCTACAGCGCAAGGAATTCCTTTGGAAATTTATGCTTTTAGTAAGGATAAAATTTGGGTTAATTATGAACACATTTCTTCAGATATATTTGATCATTTGTTAGCCGCAATACCTTATTTTCATTTGGAGTGTTTTGAGCTTTCTCCAATTCTTCCTAAAATATAAATTAAATAAGTTTAATTGGAAATATACGGAGCTCCTGCATCTTTCAATTTTTTCTCAATCTCGGGTATGATTGATTGTGAGATATTACTCACCATTTCTTGAACTTTATCAAGTATCTTTTTAGCAGTTGATAAACTTTTTTTATGCAATCCTGTAGGACCATATGAGCTATCCATTCCGCTTAAAGCTCCATATAGATAATTTTGGATACTAGATGGGTTTCGCTCTCCAATCTCACTTCGAGAAGAGCTTCCATTCATTAATTGATCAGTGGATGCAATTGCAACTTTAAGCTCGAGTAACTGCGGTTCTATGCTGCCTGGAGCAATTTTACTTCGTTGAAGTGCCTTTTCTAATGCACCATACATTTTTTTACTTTGTTTAAATTGATCTTCAACCTCACTTATTTTATTAATTAATTCAGTTAACTCAACTCTAAACTCATTATATTCTTTAAAACTTGCCCCTTTTAAAACACCTTTTCTGATTGGTTTTACCTGAAAAGACAATGGCCCATCCAATTTTAAAATCTTTCCATCTTCTTCAAGATGAAGTGAAGCTTTATAAGTCCCTGGTGTCACTAATACGCCTCTTCCAAATCCTTTTCCTCTACTCATAGAAATTGCAAATGGGTTAAAATGTTCTAAATCCCAAACTATTCTATGGCTTCCCTTTGAAGCATTCTGTTTAATTTTATTAATTATATTTCCGTCTTTATCCTGAATCATTAGGATCACCTGAGCAGGAGCTTCTTGTTTTTCAGCATCAAGATTATCCCAGCCTGGGAAAGGAACATCCATTTTATTCTTATTTAACTTGCGCTCTTTTTCTTGACGTAATTCTTTTTTTGTTTTATAATCATTGGAAAGATGATAAGTAAATACAGCCCCAAATTCTGGATTTTTAGAAAAGTAATAATCTGCCCCTGTATTGCCCACATTACTTCGTTGAACAAACCATTTAGCTGGTCTTGGATTAAATAATTTTCCTTTCTTACTCAAATTATCTTTAGTGAATTCTCTTAATGCACTATAATCGTCTAAAACATAAAATCCACGACCAAAAGAGGCTGCAACTAAATCATTTTCTCTTTTTTGAATGGTCAAATCTCTAAAAGAAATTGTTGGGGTTCCAGGAAATTTCTGCCATGATACTCCACCATTTAAAGAAGTGTAAACTCCATATTCTGTAGCTGCAAATAGAAGATTTTTCTTGATAGGATCTTGAACAATACGCCATACCAAAGTACGATCAGGCATATTGGAACTAATAGATTTCCATGTAAGTCCTTTATCGGAGCTTTTATATAAGTAAGGTTGATAATCTCCTTCTTTATGGTTATCTAGTGCAACATAAACAGTATTAGAGTCAAATAAATCTGCTTTGATATCATTTACGAATGTACGTTCAGGTATTCCCAAACTCGTTACGGGAATTTTTCTCCAATTGTTTCCACCATTTTCAGTAACTTGAATAAAACCATCATCAGTCCCTGCATATAATAAGCCCTCTTTTATTGGAGATTCCGAGAGCGAAGTAATAGTGTTATAATTCGACATGGCTCCTATATCCCAAGCATTGTCCCAGCTCTGTTGACGCCCCATTATAGGTAAAGTAATACGATCCTCGTTTCTAGTTAAATCACCAGAAATAGCTTCCCAGTCATCTCCTCTACTTTCAGATTTCCAAACACGATAAGATGCAAAGTACAAACGTGAGGGGTTATGAGGACTTACCAAAATAGGGGCATCCCAATTGAATCGCTCATGTGGTTCACCCTCCTCAGCTTTGGGTTGTATTGAAACTTGCTCACCAGAAGTCAAATCAATTCTGTATAGTCCTCCCTGTTGGGTTTCAGCATAGATAATGTTATTATAGACAGGATCGGTCGCAGACTGATGACCATCTGCAAATAATGTTTTATACCAGTGTTTATTAGCAATTCCCTCTCGCTCGTCTGTTGCTGATGGCCCTCCTGCAGATCCATTGTCCTGTGTCCCTCCAAAAATATGATAGAATGGTTCTGCATTATTAACAGCTACTTTATAAAATTGAGTTAATGGTAAGTTCTTTATATAGCGCCATGTTTCAGCCAGATCAAAACTTTCATAAATTCCAGCATCAGTCCCAATCATTATATAATTTGGATCACTTTTTTTGAATACAATAGCGTGGTTGTCTGAATGCTTATTTTCTTCTTTAAGTTGAGCAAAAGTTTTTCCCCCATCCTCAGAGGTTAAAACCCGAACATTCATTAAATACAAACGATCAAATTTGTGAGGGCTTGCATAAAGCTCTTGATAATAATGAGGTCCTGTTCCGCCTGAAACAGTATCTGACATTTTTTTCCATGTTTCACCTCTGTCTTCGGAACGATATACAGCTCCTTTTTTGCGATCTAATTCGATAGCTGCATATACAACATCTGGATTTTGAGGAGAAATTGCAAGACCAATTTTTCCCATATTTGAAGAAGGCAAATCATCCTTATCAATTACACCATCTTCATTGGAATCAGGGTTATTTGGTAAACCATTTTTTAAAATTTTCCAAGTGTCACCACCATCGTCAGATCTATATATAGCCGTTCCTGATCCACCGCCCATAAAAGCTGCAACAGTTCGATGTCTATCCCAAGTTGCTGCGTAAAGTATATTCGAATCCCTTGGGTCAATCATAATATCAGTTACTCCAGTCCATTCACTATTACCAAGAACTTTTTTCCATGATTTACCTCCATTAGAAGTTTTATAAAGTCCTCGTTCACCTCCTTTAGACCACAAGGGACCCTGGGAAGCTACCCAGACAATATCAGAATTAAGTGGATGAACAATAATTTCAGAAATATGCTCTGATTTTGTAAGGCCCATGTTTTTCCAATTTTTACCACCATCTAAACTCCTATATACCCCATCTCCGTATGCCACATGCCTTCCACCAACATTTTCTCCACTACCTACCCAAACAATGTTTGGATTTGACGGATCTAGTGTTACACAACCAGTTGTATAGGTTGATTGATCATCGAAAAGAGGGGTCCAAGTGGTTCCCGCATTTTCAGTTTTCCAAACACCTCCAGAACCAACCGCTACATACCAAACACTTTCATTTTTTGGATGGACGGCAATATCTGCGATACGACCAGATAAAAAGGCTGGTCCAACATTCCTGAAAGAAAAAGCATCTAGAGAAACATCGTTTAACTTTGGATCAGCTACTTTTCGAAGTTTACGTTGTGCATTTGCTAAATTAGGAAGACAAAATAACAATGAAATTAGTATTAAATAGATTGAATTTCTCATAAAAAAAATTAATGTTTTTGCCAAAATACAAAATAATTCAAAAGATTTTGAAAAGGTAAGTTTACTTTAAAATAAAATTTAAGTATTTAAAGAGGTTTAACTAAATTAAAACGCTTTCAACAGCTAAAAGATATGAGTCTAAACCAAAACCTATAATCAAACCCTTTGCAACTGGAGTAATATATGAGATATGTCGAAAGTCCTCTCGAGCAAATGTATTCGAAATATGAATTTCTATTACTGGAGAATCAATTCCTTTAATTGCATCTCCAATTCCAACCGAGGTATGTGTATACCCACCTGCATTAAGTAAAATTGCATCTGAAGAGAAACCTACTTCATGTAATTTATTAATTAACTCTCCCTCAATATTAGATTGAAAATAATCAAAATCAATGTCTGTATATTTTTCTTGAAGGGTATCAAAATAATCTTCAAAAGATTGGCTACCATAAACCGAAGGCTCTCTTGTCCCCAAAAGATTTAAATTGGGCCCATTAATAATAGTGATCTTCATTTTTATTATTTTAGTAAAAGTATAGAATTTCAATTGAATCCCCTAAAAGCTAAGTTGTGAATTGGTCACAAGCCGTCTCAGATTACCAAACGTTTCTTAAAATTGAAAGAGGCTTGTCGGAAAACTCTATATTGAATTATAAAAATGACTTGAAGGTTTTTCAAGTTTTTTTGGATCAAATAAATAGCAATGAAGGTCCTTTAGATTGTTCCAGGGGAACTATTCAAAAATTTATTTATGAAACAGCAAAAGTTATGAGTCCCCATACTCAAGCAAGAAGAATAGCTGGATTGAAGAGTTTTTTTGATTATCTCATTTTTGAATCTTACAGAAAAATTAATCCTACCGATCTGATTGAAACTCCTAAACTCGGAAGAAAATTACCAGAAATATTAAGTATCAAAGAAATTGAACTTTTAATGAACACTATTGATTTAGGACATCCTCAAGGTCATCGTAACAGAGCTATTTTGGAAACACTCTACGGAAGTGGACTTAGAGTTTCTGAAATAACTCAATTGAGTTTATCCAATCTTTTTTTTAAAGAAGAAATGATTCGAGTCACAGGAAAGGGAAATAAACAACGTCTTGTTCCTATGGGAAGACATTCTAAAAAATACCTAAAAATGTATATTAAAGATTTTAGAAATAATCAAAATATTGATCAAAATTCACAAGATATTGTTTTTATAAATCGAAACGGAAGATTCTTGACGCGTCAGATGATTTTTACAATGATTAAACTTTTGGTAAACAAAGCTGGAATTCGTAAACAAATTGGTCCACATTCATTTAGACATTCTTTTGCTACCCACCTTCTTGAAAATGGTGCTGACCTCAGGATAATTCAAGTTTTAATGGGGCATGAAAGTATAACAACAACTGAAGTTTATACTCATTTAGATACCCATCATCTAAAGAAAGTAATGGAAGCATTTCACCCCAGAAATACTAAGTGATCACTAAACGAAAACCTTCACCATGTATATTAAGAATTTGTACTTTTTTATTTAAACTTAAGTACTTTCGGAGTTTTGCAATGTAAACATCCATACTTCTAGAAGTAAAATAATTTTCATCTCGCCATATCTTACTTAAAGCTACTTCTCTAGGAAGCAGATCGTTAATGTATATTACCAAGAGACGTAATAATTGATTTTCTTTTGGAGATAATTTAACAGGCTCTTCGTTTTGAAAAGTTAAAAAACGTAGCTTTGAATTGAAATAAAAATCACCAAATTCGAATTCAAAAATATTGTTAGAGGGTATTGCTGTACTATTATTTCTATTTAAAATTACTTTTATTTTTGCAAGTAATACTTCAGAGTCAAAAGGTTTAGTTAGATAGTCATCTGCCCCTAATTTGAATCCTTTAAGCACATCTTCCTTAAGGCCTTTTGCTGTTAAAAAGAATATAGGTACTAATTCATTTACTTCTCGGATTTCTTTAGCGAGTGTAAATCCATCTTTGTAAGGCATCATTACATCCAATATACAAAGATCAAACTCTTCTTTTTTAAAATTTTCAAAACCTTCTATTCCATTTTTAGCCAAGGTGATATTAAAATCATTTAGACTTAAATATTCTTTTAAAATATTTCCAAAATTAATATCATCTTCTACAATTAAAATTTTTTTGTTACTGTTTTTCATAAATTTAGTATTGAGAAATTGTCAATTTTATTGATTGATTGGTAATGATATAATAAAGGTAGTTCCTTCATTAACTTTGCTAATTAGTTTAATTTCTCCTTTATGGAAATCTACTATTTTTTTTACATAGGCCAAACCTAGTCCATGTCCTTTTACATTGTGAATATTTCCTGAAGTTTCACGATAGAACTTTTCGAAAATTTTCTTTTGGGTTGATGGATTCATTCCAATTCCATTATCTTTTATACTAAGAATAAAATAATTGTCATTATTAGTTGTTTCTATAATAATTTTTGGATTACAATGACAATACTTTAACGCATTATCAAGGAGATTTACAATAATATTTGTTAAATGACTTTTATTACCAAAAACTGCTGTATTATTTGCATTATACTTTTTTGAAAGCGTTCCAGATCTATTTGCTAATATTAATTCAATATGACCAATTGCTTCTTCGATAATTAAATGTAAATCCACATTAGCTTTTTTCAAGGGATCAATACTTCGATCTAATTGAGAAATTCTCAGGATATTTTCAACTTGGGTAAGCATTCGATTGTTTTCTTCACGAATCATACTTACATAACGTTTAATCTTATCAGGAATCAATATTGATTTAGGATTTGAAATTGCATCTAAGGCCAAATTGATTGTAGCAATTGGAGTTTTAAATTCGTGTGACATATTGTTAATAAAATCAGTCTTTATTTCAGATATTTTCTTCTGATGTATTATTTGATAGAGTGCGCTTGCAGAAACAAAAACTACAAATATGGTTAAAAATAAAGTTAATCCTCCTAGACCAATTATTGAAGAAAATACATATTGACCTTTTTCTGAAAAAGAGACGACTAATTCGTAACCTCTGATTCCATCTTGATCGCCAAATATTGGAGTAGAATAACGAAATCCATGCTGCTCCTCAGAATAATTATTTGATTTTATTTTTGTTGCTAGACCATTATCATAAATCACAAACTCAAAGGGGGTAATTATTTTTTTAGAATCAAAATGTCGCTTTAATACAAAGTCAAGCTCATTTCTATTGAGCCTTTTGTGAATTGGTGTGTTGGCTGTGTAGTCTTTGAATGTATTTCGAATTCTCTGATTCGCAATATTCATTCTTTCAATAGTTTTAATTTTCTCTATGGAAGCTACAATATTATTTTCTCTATCAAAAATATCATTTTTATTAATTATAGTAGTATTTTTTACTTGCTTGACATCCATAACAGTTTCAATAGTGTCACCAAGTTTGGGATCTAAATATGGGGTTATTTGATAATCTTCTTCAAGAATACCATAAGCATAATATGATAATAGATTATTAGGTTTATCTTCATCTAAAAAAAGAAAGATATTAGCAAAACTTGCATTATCAGGTGAATCTAAAGAATCAATTAAATTTTCATAAGCTTTGATATAATCAGATAATTCACGCTCTTGTATTTCATCAGCAGCTAATTGAATAGATTGTTGGACAGCTAATGAAAATTCCTCTTCTTTATCCTCCCAAGCAGAGTATATCCAATAACCTTGAAGTGCTACAATACCGAGTATGGAGACAATCATAAAAATTACCAGAGAAAAAAATAAACCTCTTTTCATTAAAATATTTGATTACAATTTAAGACGATAATCGCTTTTTACTTAATTTTTAAACAAATTTCATAGTTTTAAATTAATAAAAGTGCCAAATCTTTGTTAATCCTTTCCCTATCCCAAGAGCTTAATTAGTATTCTATCTAGTTGGTCTTCTGCTGATTGAAGTGTTGTGTTTTCAATAATAAAATCAGCTAAAGGCCTTTTAGTTTTGTCATCCCATTGATTTTCCATTCTTGTAAGTACTGCTTTTCGACTTAAACCATCTCGTTTCATTACTCTTGAAATTCTATTCTCTTTAGCTGCGCATACCAAAATCACAAAATCACAATTTTTAAAAGTTCCTGTTTCAAACAAAATTGCTGATTCTTTAATAATTAGCTTTACGTTCTTATGTTCATCTTTGAATT
Organism: Flavobacteriaceae bacterium; assembly: GCA_029246125.1. Taxonomy (GTDB): domain Bacteria; phylum Bacteroidota; class Bacteroidia; order Flavobacteriales; family Flavobacteriaceae; genus MS024-2A. The sequence continues at coordinate 4,604 of JAQWNZ010000028.1, read as the reverse complement.
TATTAAATGCATAACCTACAGCTGGATGAACAATTTTATTTAATTTTTTAAGAGCTATCAGATCAGTAAAAACAAGCTTAGCAAGTTGCTTTCTATCAAGATTTCCAGTTACGAAAAGCTGCGAACCAAAATTGTCTATTATTTCCTGTTTTAGTTCACTATTCATTAATTCTATTCCAACCCTATCTGATTCAAAAAAAGGAAATCTTTTCGATTGAAAAAACTTCATTAAAGTTGATTTCCCACTTCCAATACCACCCGTTAAGCCTATGATTTTCATTTTCTTATCAAATAATTTACTGATTTAGGATCCCAAATTGTCTTTTTAACTGAGGAGGGGTGTTTTAACAACTTCAATTCAAGAACTGATGGTTTGTTCTCGAAAATGTCATTATAATCAACTGCAATGGAAAAATCAGCTGCTTCAAGAGTACTTACCAATGAAAGGGGAAGTGTCACTCGGAGTGATACCTGAGGCGGAAACAGTTTAATCTTTACTCCAGAAGGAAGATTAATTATTTTGATAGTAATTTTTAAAGTCTTTTCTGAGTATTGCAAAACAGGCCAATATAAACGTGTTTGGTCGTTCTCGAACTTAAGTCCACTAATTGATTTAAAACCGATTTTTTGGTCTATAACTTTGTGAACATCTGATGCTTTAAAATCAAGTGTTTGTATTTTTTTTAGAGTGTCTAAAATAGATTTTGGACCATGGACCAAAACACTATCTGGCATGAGCTTTATTTTCTCTTCACCAAGATAACCAGGTCTCAATTGAATGGAAGTTTGAGGAGCAATATTTACCCATTTCGAGCTCATTCTACTATATTTAAGATTATATAATGGAGGTCTTATCTGAATCAATTTACTCGCATTTAAAAGCTGTTCTTGAATACTGAAATAATTCTCTTTAAAGTTCAAGACTATATCAGAAGAATTGAAATCAACTTCCTTTAAAGATACCTCTAATTCTACTTCGAATAGACGATACCAAAGAATCTCGATACCACTCGCATTTATAGTTAAGTTTATTTTAGCGGTATCATCTGTCAAAATAATTCCTTTAGGAACCTCTCTCCATTTAACAAAAAATGGCTGAACAACCTGATACTCTTTTGAAAGCTTGGTGCTTGTCCAAAAGCTAAAGGAGATTAAAACAAAAAGAAGAAAAAGTCTAAAACGACTTTTCTCTGGAAGTCTTTTGATTACTTTTTCAATTCCTGTCTTTTGTATTGACATCTTAATACATGCTCTAGTCTAAATTAGGAGTTTATACTGATTGCGTCTATTACCTCCTGACTTACACCTACATTAGAAAACCCACCATCATGAAATAAATTTTGAAGTGTAACTTTTCGGGTATAATCAGAAAAAAGAGATACTGTATAATCAGCACATTCCTTGGCAGTTGCGTTTCCTAATGGGGACATTTTTTCAGCATAATTTAAAAATCCATCTAGACCAGCCACTCCTTTTCCTGCAGTTGTAAGTGTAGGAGACTGAGAAATAGTGTTAACACGTACTTTTTTATCCTTACCAAAGAAATACCCAAAGCTACGTGCGATGGACTCCAAATAAGCCTTATTATCAGCCATATCATTGTAATTAGGAAAAGTTCTCTGAGCAGCAACATAAGAAAGTGCGACTATGCTTCCCCAAGCATTCATGGCATCTTTTTGATATAAACTCTTCATTAACTTGTGAAACGAAACAGCCGAAATATCCCATCCTTTTGCCATCCATGCATGGTTTAAATCTGTGTAATGTTTTCCTTTTCGAACATTTATAGACATTCCAATAGAGTGTAAAACAAAATCAAGTTTACCCCCCAAGATTTCTTGGGCTTGATCGATAAGTTGGTTCAAATCTTCAATATTTGTGGCGTCAGCAGGAATTACTTGCGAGCCTGTTTGTTCCGCTAACACATTGATTGTTCCCATACGAAGTGCAACTGGTGCATTGGTAAGTACAAAAATACCCCCAGCGTCAGCTACAGATTCTGCTGTTTTCCAAGCAATGGATTGATCGTCTAAAGCACCAAAAATAATTCCTTTTTTACCTTCTAATATTTTATGTGACATGTGTGTTATTTAGAGCTTTAAAGATACACTTAATTCATTAATTGTTTTGCGTGGGCAATCGCAGTTTGAGTAACTTCATTCCCAGATAGCATCATTGCAATTTCTTCAACCCGTGCCTCATTATTAAGTGAAAATAATTGTGTTAAGGTTTTTCCGTTTAGTTCTTTTTTCAAAACTTTAAAATGACAATCTCCTTTTGCAGCAACCTGAGGGAGGTGTGTGATATTGATGAGTTGGAGTTTTTGCCCCATTGATACCATAACTTCTGCAATACTATCCGATATTTTCCCTGAAACTCCTGTATCAATTTCATCAAAAATCAAGGTTGGAAGCTTACTATAGCCTGACAAAATTGCCTTTACAGCAAGCATAATTCGCGAAAGTTCTCCGCCAGAAACGATCTTTTTCAATGGCTTAAATTGACTTCCTTTATTTGATTTGAACTGGAAAGTCAACTGATCAGATCCATTACTTAAAAAACCCTCAAAGGGTTCTAATTCAATTTTAAAAGCAGCATTAGTCATTCCCATTTTTGCAACTAAATTTTCCAATTCATTTTCGAGAATTTTAATGGCACTTTTTCTTGATTTGGTCAACATAGAAGACAGAATAGCAAGTGATTTCTTAAGTTTTTGTTCTTCAACTTGAAGCGACTTAAGCTCAGTATCAATGTTAGAGGTTTTTGTTAATCTCTCCTCAAGATTTTTTTCAATTTTTATAAGTTCTGTATCAGAATTCACTTTATGTTTTTGTAGTAAACTATTCAATTGATCTAAACTAGATTCAATAGTTTCTAGTTCCTCTGGATTCGTTTCTAAATTCTCAAATTTAAGTTTACATTCATCAAGCAAATCTTCAGCTTCAAAAAACAATGAATTAAAACGCTTTTGAAGCGAAATAAATTGCCCAGATTTTTGAGCCAATCCTGAAGCTAAAGTTCGGAGTTTTAACAATTGACTCAACAGACCTATAGATTCATTTTCCATAAGCTGGACAGTCTCTGCTAAACTAGATTGTAAAAAATCAATATGTATTAGTGAACTGTGTTTACTTTCTAAATCTTCTTGAAGTCCTTCTTGAATATTCAACTTTATAAGTTCTTGATATAAAAATTTATCAAGTTCATAAGTTAATTTGTCATTTTCAGACGCAAGTATAAGTTCCTGGTATTTCTTCTGAACGGCAATAAAAGATGAACGCATTCTTTGGTAGTCTAGCAAGGTCTTTTTATTGTCAGCCAGAGCATCTAAAACTTGAAACTGATACTCATTCTCAAGTAGTGTATTTGTGTCATCTTGTGAATGAAGATCAATTAAATGTAAACTGATTTGTGCTAAAGCAGCCAATTTTACTGGGGTATCATTAACAAATGCTCTTGATTTTCCCTGTGGTAAAATTTCACGTCGCAATACTGTATAATCGTCATAATCTACGTCTAAAGTCTTAAACAAAGATTGCAATTCATAGTCTTTAATTTGAAATGAAGCTTCTACGACACACTTTTTATTAGGATTCAATAGTGAAGAAAGGTCAGCTCGTTTTCCAAGAACCAAGGACAGACCGCCAAGAAGGATTGATTTGCCAGCACCTGTTTCCCCAGTGATACATGTCAATCCGGAAGAAAATGAAGCCTCCAATTCTTCAATCAAAGCAAAATTTTTTATTGTGAGTTGTGTGAGCAATAGTAACTGTTAAATTATTTCAGAAATTAAAGATAGGAATATTAAGAAAAATTAAGCCTTAATTTGTTTCCATCTGGAACCAAAAAATGGAGCTATTTTTTTCAATACAGTTTCTGTTGCTTTGAAGTCTACCTTGGGTCCTTCTTTAAATAAATTGACAATCTCTTCAACCTTTGCATCAAAAAAAATTTGAAGCAAGAAAGCATTAGGCCTTCTTAAAAACAGTGGCTCAAGTTGCTGAATGGCCTTCATAACCGCTTCCTTTCCCTTAATGGGAACTGAAGTCATCTGATCTAAACCTGATCTGTGATATGTGTACAACGCTTGTCTATATTCTCTAAAGGTATTTGCCCTCAAATTATCGATAAGCCAAAAACGATTTCTTGTACCGTCAGATGCTTTCCAGCCTTTTCGAGAAGTAACCTGAGCCAAATTAACCACTTGAAGAGCTTGCTCATAGTAAATACTCCCTCCGTTTTCAACAAAGGTATCTGCATCCAATCCAATAATCACGTAAACATAAAAACTCAATAGAGAAACTAAATTAGACTCAAAACTAGATTGATTAAAAAAGAGTGGCTGGAATTCTTGGTAACTAAAAACAACGTCCCGGTCCAAAAAATTGAAAATTGGAGTGTCGTAATTTGTATCAAAAATGGGGCGTTGAGATTGAATTTGAAGTGTTGCTTCAAACTGATCGTTATTATAATTACTTAGATTTAAAACAAAAGAGCAGGTTATTTTTTCCTGATTTAAAAGCTCTTTATTAGTCCAAACTTGAGTATTCAAAAATTCATTTAGCGAGCGTTCAAGGGTCTTAAATATTTGCTGGTTGGTTTGG
>JAQWNZ010000010.1 GCA_029246125.1 Flavobacteriaceae bacterium | reverse complement strand
TACAAAAGCAGCTGCCATAGCCTTTTTATTAGCAGATATTTCCCATCCCTCTGGAATGATTGCTAAGGGAATGTTGAGTGATCCCATTCCACATTGTCACGTTGTCACAACCACCACTCATAAAACTCTCAGAGGTCCAAGAGGGGGATTGATTCTAATGGGAAAAGATTTTGACAATCCTTTTGGATTAACATTAAAAAATGGAAAGCCCCAAAAAATGTCAAATTTACTCAACATGGGGGTGTTCCCAGGAAATCAGGGTGGGCCATTGATGCATGTTATTGCTGGAAAGGCTATCGCTTTTCAGGAGGCTTTAGGCTCTCCATTCAAGAAATATATGGAACAGGTAAGAAAGAACGCTAAGGCTATGGCAGCTGCTTTTGTAGATAAAGACTATCATCTTATTTCTGGTGGTACAGACAACCACATGATGTTAATTGATCTTCGAAATAAAGACATTACAGGAAAAGATGCTGAAATAGCTTTGGTTAAAGCTGATATTACCGTAAATAAAAACATGGTCCCTTTTGATGATAAGTCTCCTTTTGTTACTTCAGGAATTCGAATAGGAGCCGCAGCTATTACTACCAGAGGTTTAAAGGAAGCCGAAATGGTTACCATTGTTGATTTAATAGACAAAGTGATACGAAATCATAAAAATGAAATAGGGCTTGATAATGTAGCAAAAGAGGTGCATGCCATGATGGAGGGGAGACCCTTGTTTGTAGCTTAATAGTCAGTTACTATTCAAACAGTTCCAGAATACTATGAGGAATTGTGGTAGGTTTTTGATTAATTGTATCTAAATAACACCACTGAGTACTGCACTGCGCTAAAAGAATTTGTTCAGGATTATAAATTTCTACAATTCGTTCAGATAATGCCCCTCTAGATTCTTTGACATAAGTTTCAAGGGTCAGCGTTTCTCCTTCGAAAGCTTCGTTTTTATATATAATAGAGTGACTGCGAACCACCCAAACACCAATGGGTTCTTTTATGATGTTAGTTAGTTCTTTCCAATGGGTATGAGCAGCAGTTTGGACCCAATAGAGATATTGTACATTGTTGACATGCCCTAAATTATCAATATGCTCAGGAAGCACTTGAGTTGTTATTCTGAATCTATTCATTCTTTGGGAACAATTTTCACTTCAAAAAGTGTATCCCAATTTTTCCCCGTAACAAAGAAAGTTTTACGTGATGAGTGGTAAGCGATTCCATTAAAAACATTGAGCTGTTCATGACGCTTTACCTTTTCTTTGAGTCCTGAAAAATCTACAACTCCCTCAACAGCCCCACTAACAGGATCTATAATTACCACTACATCTTTTTTAAATTGATAAGTGTTAGCGTAAATTTTCCCCTCTACCCATTCCAATTCATTAATATTTTTTAAAGAAGTTTTGTGTGTCATTACTTGAATATTTCCCTTTTCCTCATAATTTTTTGCGTCAAGAGTCCAAATACGATGGGTGCCATCAGATTTGTATAAAAAATAGCCATCATTGCATAATCCCCATCCTTCTTTACTAGATGAAAAAGGAAATGATTTTTCCATTTCAAGTGTTTTTTTTTCATACACTAATCCTTTCATAGACTTCCAGGTCAATTGAATCACTTTGTTTTTCAAAATAGTTAAACCTTCCCCAAAAAAATTCTTATCAAGGGCTTTGTTTAATAATATAACACCTGTTTTGTAGTCTACGATTCTTAAACTTGATTTACCGTTGAGTCCTGTGCTCTCATAAAGGGCCTCTCCATCAAATTCTAAACCCTTTGTATAGGCTGAAATATCGTGAGGATAACTATCTATGACTTCATAAGTATAAAGTTTTGGTGGATTTGGGGCAAGTAGGGTAAGATTTATTATTTTTTCAAAAGTAGTTTCATCTTGAGTTATGACTGCTTTTAAAGGGTGAGTTCCAAGTGGTTCATTAGTAAGTACGTGATTTGATTTTATGGGCTTATTATTTAGAAAATAATCAACCTTAGCTCCTTCAATTATTTTATTAAGCTTAAGTTCAAGTGTATCTCCCCAAATAGCTTTATCATTTTTGATACCTGTTAAAATTTTAAAAATTGAAGTATTTGAGCCTCCACATTTGAATAAAAAAAGGATAAAAGAAAAAAACAGAATACTTTTTAAGGGCATCTAACGCAAAAATTAATTGATTAAATCATTTTTAAAATTAAGCAATTAAAATGATTGTTGAACTCATTGTAGAGCTTATATTTGTTATGGGCAAGTTTTACACAACCAGCTCCTGGTAAATCCCCCAGGGTGGGAACGCAGCAAGGGTAACCAGTCGTAGCGGTGTGATGTAGGTCGCTTGCCCTTTTTAACTTTTAAAAATGTCTAAAGTCGTACTTATTACTGGAGCTTCTTCAGGTCTGGGATTGACAACAGCACTTTATTTACAAAAAAAAGGCTACATAGTTTTTGGAACTTGTCGTAACCCAAGCCAATATGAAAAACAGTACCCTTTTACTTTTCTAACTTTAGAAATAAGTGATTCAAAAAGCATTCAAAGTTGTATTAAGTCTGTTTTAGAGCAAACTGGTGGGAGGTTAGATGTTTTGATCAATAATGCTGGTGTTGGAATTACAGGTCCCATTGAAGAAATCCAGCTAAGTGCTGTAAAGCAGCATTTTGAAATCAATTGCTTTGGTCCTTTAGAAATAATTCAGGCTGTTCTACCTAAAATGCGTGAACAAGGTGAAGGCTTAATTATTAATATAACTTCAATTGCTTCTGATTTTGGACTTCCTTTTCGAGGACCATATTCAGCATCAAAAGGAGCATTAGAAAGAATGGCAGAAGCTTTACGAATGGAAACTCAATCGTTTGGAATTCGAATTTGTAATGTTGCCCCAGGCGATTTTATATCCAATATTGCAGAACGACGTCACAATGTATTTTTAAACAAAGATTCTCCATATTTTAAAACCTATAAATTCAGCTTAGACCAAATGAATGAGCATGTTGATAATGGAATTGATCCAAAAGAAATTGCAAAAAAAATAGAATCATTAATCAATACCATAAATCCAAAGGTGCGCTATAAAGTTGGAGCACCTTTGCAAAAACTTTCGGGGATTTTAAAAAGCTTATTACCAAGTCGTATATTTGAAAAACTATTAATGAACCATTATAAATTATAACAAATTACTTATGAAATTTTTTATCGACACTGCTAATCTAGAACAAATTCGTGAAGCTCAAGCAATGGGAGTACTAGATGGGGTAACAACAAACCCATCTCTAATGGCAAAAGAAGGTATTACAGGTGCTAACAGTATTTTAAAGCATTATGTAGAAATTTGTGAAATTGTTGATGGAGATGTTTCTGCGGAGGTAATCGCTGTTGATTTTGAGGGAATGGTTCGAGAAGGTAATGCTCTGTCTTCTTTACATTCGCAAATCGTAGTAAAAATTCCTATGACCGAAGAGGGCGTAAAGGCATTAAAGTATTTTTCTGATGCAGGAATTAAAACCAATTGCACTTTAGTCTTTTCTGTAGGTCAAGCATTGTTAGCTGCAAAGGCTGGTGCAACATATGTTTCTCCCTTTATTGGACGATTAGACGATGTTTCTACTGATGGCTTGGATTTAATTGAAGATATTCGATTAGTATATGATAATTTTGCCTTTGAAACAGAGATTCTAGCGGCTTCGGTACGTAATACCATGCATATAGTTAACTGTGCTAAAATTGGAGCTGATGTAATGACTGGGCCGTTATCAGCTATCAAAGGCTTGTTAAAACATCCTTTAACTGATATAGGTTTGGACAAATTTTTAGCTGATTATAAAAAAGGAAATTAAGTCTTTCAGTCAATTTTTTTTAATAATATTTCAAAATTCGTATCTGAAAAATTACCAAAACCTTCTATAACCCTACCTTCAGGATCAATAATCATGGCTTTGTTCAAAAGAGTTAGAACCCATGACTTACTTGCTGTTTCAAAATCAATAAGTGCAAATTGATTTTTCTTATCTACCTCCATTATTTTTTGTATTTCATCAACTATTGTATTAAAAGGTTGTATACAAATACCTACAAAACGAATTTTTGGATATTTTTTTTGAAATCTATTAACTCGTTCTATTGAGTTTCGATACTGATTCATTTGAGTTTGTGACCAAAAGTAAATTACCGTTGTTTTATCCTTGGTAAGAAAATTACTATTGATGGTATCGCGTTTTGAATTTTGAAGTAAAATTTTTGGAAGTAAATTATTTGGTTCTAAACTACTAATATCATTATGTAAATTAAGAACCTCTGCCAGATAAACTGGAGATGTGTTGATTGTAGCATAGAATTGTAAAAAACGTTCGTGTTGACCGTGATTTTCGAAAGTTAATATTTCCTCAAAAGCAATAGCACGAGCTAAATTATTTCGCAATAAAGATCCTTTTATATTTTTATCTAATGCCTCGAGACGACTTATATTAAAATCAGTAGTTTGTTTAATTTGAAAATAAGAAGCTCCTGGTTTCAAAGCCTTTTTATTAATGAAATTTAGAACATAATTTACATATGGATTAAAAAATGCTAAGTCATTATCACCGTAGTTTAGATATTTTTGAAAACTAAAGTAAAGGCTATCTTCTTTATTAGTCCATTGAGAACCACGAAGAAGTGCATAACGCTCACGTATTGTTGCGTAAGGGTAAATATATGCTGCTTGAGTGACTTTTTGAGCGATTGGAGAGAGATTATTTAGTGAATCCATCTTAATCCATAAATTCTTTTTTTCTAAAAGCATTGAGTCTAACAATTGACTAAAAACTTTACGACTGCTAGAGTATTTTGAAGACAAGTAATCATTCTCTTTTTCTTGTTTCAAGAGTAATTCCATCAAAAAATTATTCTTAGAGGCACCGGAGCCAGAATAGACAATAGATTCATCAAAAGTTAGTGCATTGATTCTAACCCAAATACTGTCTCCTTCTTCTAAAAGAAGAGATTGGAATTCGGGAAGGTGTTCTATTTTAAAAATACCACTATTGAGTGAATCATAACTTTTCTTAAAACGTAAATTTTCGTCTAACTCAAATACATCTATGGATTTATTCCCTTGATATAGGGTTACTTTTTTTGATGATGGGTTTATGATCTGGCCACCAAAAAAAATACGTTTAAATGATTTTTTTTCAGTTCCGCAAGATTGAATTAATCCCACACAAATAAAGATAAATAGAATTCTTTTTATCATTTGTTAAAAATACAATATTTCATAGTTAAAAATATTGCTTGTTCGCAAATCTCTCAAAAGGTTTTATGTAAGTTTGCAGCTTAAAAAAATGTTATGTTGTCGGTTTCTAGTCTATCAGTCCAATTTGGGAAACGGATTTTATTTGACGAAGTGAGCATTAGTTTCACCGCTGGTAATTGTTATGGAATTATTGGAGCGAATGGATCTGGTAAATCTACTTTTTTAAAAATTCTTTCAGGAAAACAAGATGCTAATTCTGGTAGTGTTCATTTAGAACCTGGTAAACGTATCTCAGTATTGGAACAAAGTCATAATTCTTTTGATGAATACCCTGCTTTAGAAACCGTCTTAAGAGGAAATAAAGTCTTATTTGATATTAAGGCTGAAATGGATGATCTATACAATAAAGTGGATTTTTCCGATGCCGATGGTGAACGGGTAGGGGTATTACAGTTAGAATATGAGGAAATGAATGGCTGGAATGCTGATAGTGAAGCTGCAGCTTTACTTTCTAACTTGGAAATTAAAGAAGATTTACACAATAAATTGATGGGCGAATTAGATGGAAAGCAAAAGGTTCGCATTCTTCTTGCTCAAGCCTTGTTTGGAAATCCAGACGTACTTATTATGGATGAACCAACAAATGACTTGGATTATGAAACTATCATGTGGTTGGAAAACTTTTTAGCAAATTATGAAAATACTGTTATAGTCGTATCCCATGACCGTCATTTCCTTGATGCAGTTTGTACTCATATATCAGACATTGATTTTGGAAAAATTAATCATTTCTCAGGAAATTATTCATTTTGGTATGAGTCCAGTCAACTAGCACTTCGTCAAAGAAACCAACAAAACAAAAAAGCTGAAGAGAAGAAAAAAGAATTGCAAGAATTTATAGATCGTTTTTCAGCTAATGTTGCTAAATCTAAACAAGCTACTTCTCGAAAGAAAATGATCGATAAACTAGATATTGAGGAATTGAAACCTTCAAGTCGTCGTTATCCTGCATTAATATTTGATCAAGAAAGAGAGGCAGGAGATCAGATTCTTAATATTGAGAATCTTTCTAGTTCATTAAATGGAAAAATATTGTTTTCAAATGTAAATATCAATTTTGCAAAAGGAGATAAAGTAATTGTCCATGCAAAAGACACAAGAGCGATTAAATCTTTTTATGATATATTAATGGGTGTAATACAGCAAGATGAGGGTTCCTTTGAATGGGGAATAACAACCTCCCAAGCTTACCTTCCCCTTAATCATGAAGTTTTTTTTGAAAAATCAATTTCTTTGGTTGATTGGTTAAGGCAATACACTAAATCGGAAGAAGAAAGAGAGGAAGTATTTATTCGGGGTTTTTTAGGAAAGATGTTGTTCAGTGGAGACGAAGCCTTAAAAGCATCCAATGTGCTTTCAGGAGGAGAAAAAGTACGTTGTATGCTTTCCAAAATAATGATGGAGCGCGCGAATGTTCTTCTTCTTAATGAACCAACTAACCACCTAGATTTAGAATCAATAACAGCTTTCAATAATTCTCTTAAAAACTTTAAAGGCACTTTATTTTGCAGTACTAGCGACCATACATTTTCACAAACACTCGGTAATCGAATCGTGGAGCTAACACCGATGGGCGTAATTGATAGATATACATCTTTTGATGAATACATGACTGATCCGAAGATTAAAGAATTGAGATCTAAAATCAGTACTTAAAATAATAGATTCTTTATAGATAAAAGCGCGTTTATTTTAAGAAAAGTTTCTACCAAAAAAAGGAGTATAAACCAGCCAAAAGAATCATTAAAGCAAAAGATCCAATATTGTAAATAGATTTCGTGTCAAAAATTCCCTTCTCTAATTGGATTCCCTTAGCATCGTCTTTTTCTTTATTTTCTTTTATACTTACCAAAGCAATAATTATCATTGATAAAATTGCAGTTAATCCCATTTGATCTAAGAAGGGTAGAGAAGGAAAAATTCCCTCAAGAGATGAGCCAACCATCCATCCTTTAGGCCCCACTTTAAAAAACATTGCTATAGGAATTGATGCTAGGGCACCATAGATAGCCCCTTTATTTGATGTTTTCTTCCAGAAAAGACCTAATATAAATACCGAAAGAATACCGGGACTAACAATCCCTGTATATTCTTGAATAAATTGGAAAGCTTGATCAATACCACCTAAAAGAGGGGCCATAATAGTTCCAATAATCAACGCAACAAAAGCAGAAAGTCGTCCTATGTTGACTGTTTTGGTTTCACTTGCATTTTTATTAATTAACTGCTTGTATATGTCCATTGTAAATATGGTAGCGGTTGAATTAAGCATAGAGGCTAATGAAGATACAATTGCAGCTGCCAATGCAGCCACTGCAACTCCTTTTAAACCTGTTGGCAAAAACTGCATAAGCCAAGGATATGCCTTATCTGCTTTACCAGAAGATGGAATATTGGATAACCCTGCATCTCCCAGAGATCCTAAAAGAACAGGATCATTTACAATTACGTATGCAGCAATTCCAGGAATTACGACAATAAGTGGAATAATCATTTTTAAACCAGCCGCGAAAAGAATCCCCTTTTGTGATTCCTCTAAAGACTTGGCAGCAAGAGTACGTTGGATAATGTATTGATTGAACCCCCAATAGTATAGATTAGCCACCCACATTCCTCCTATGAGTACACCAATACCAGGTAAATTCATGTATTCTGGATTACTCTTCTCAAGTATCATATCAAATCTTTCAGGTACAGCGTTGTATATTGAAATTAAACCATCTATAAAACCTTGTCCACCTGATACTGTATTTAGAGATAGATAAGTAGTAACCAAACCACCAAAAACCAATACTATAACTTGAATGATATCTGTCCACGCAACAGCAGAAAGTCCTCCGTAAAGAGAATAGGCAGCCGCAAAGGCTGCAAGTCCAATAACTGCGGTTAACATTTCAATCCCTAAAATAGTCTGCAACGCTAAGCCTCCTAGATATAGAACAGATGCAAGATTTACAAAAACATATAATCCAATCCAAAAGACAGCAAGTATTGTTTTAAGTTGACTAGAATATCGTTGTTCAACAAATTCAGGGATTGTGTAAATTTTCTTTTTGATAAAAATGGGTAGAAAAAATTTACCAACAACTATTAATGTTAACGCAGCCATCCATTCGTATGTGGCTATAGCCAATCCTCCGGCAAAACCCGATCCTGACATACCAATAAATTGCTCTGCAGATATGTTTGCAGCAATGAGAGAAGCACCAATGGCCCACCAGGGAAGTGATTTACTGGCTAAAAAATAGTCTTCTGTACTTTTTGTTTCTCCTTTTTTATTGCGTGAAACCCATAAACCAACTCCTAAGATGACTAAAGCATATAATGCGAAAACTATATAGTCAAGTGTTTCAAAACTTGTATTCATAATCTTAATATTTTAACACTAATGATTTGTCTCAAAAGTTAAAAATGAGATGTTCAATTTGATTTACCGCAAAGTATAAAATAAAGAAAGCTTAAAAAAGAGGAGCTAGTATTTTTTTTGCCTTTTCGATCTCATCTGTATGGACATAAATCTGTTGGGTAAATAAATTGGTTGATCCAAAACCAGCAAGTCTAGCAGACTCTCCTTCGTCTTTAATTATAGGAATAATATTTTCTAGACTGAGTAGTTCAATTAACCCAATTACCACAATTGAAGAACCTGTATATAAAAGCTTAAATTCTTCTTTGGGCATAATTTTGGCTATGATTTGTTGTATTTACTATTCCATATAGCAGGATTAAAATTTTTACCTAAAGCAAATCCATAAAACAGCACAATTGAAACAATTGCCTTAAACATAAAAAAGAATAACATCCAAAAAGATGAAGAGTTAGGATTTTTTGAAAATATTTCCATTGGAGTTAATTCAGTTGCAAACCAACTAACTAATAATAAGAATAAAAGAAGATTCCAAATATTTTTAAATGGCCACATCATAATTCTTCGAAAAGGATTTAAATCATTTCCCCATTTGTGAACTAGATAGAAATAATTGTTACCCAATGGAACAAAAAGAAGTGGGTCATCCTTTCTCTCTAATCTAAAAAGTATTGAGGGGGCCATAATCTTCATTTCAGAAAGTATTGTATCATGCTCCTTCTCGATCAAAGAAACTGCTGCACAAGCGCTTACAGGAAGTTCTCCCTTAAAATATTTTATATCAAGAAAGCGTAAACGATAATTAATACAGACTTCACGTATTTGATCTAAATGGTAAATCCTGTTACTTTCTAATTTATCAAAATTAAAATTGTTTTGAAATTTAATATTTAAGTTATCAAAAATGTCTAAAAGTGATTTTTTTGTGTTTTTAGATTTTAGGTGCTTAACCCTGGTGTTTGATAAGACCTCTTCAATATTAGTTTTAGGTAAAAATTTCATCATCATCTTCATTAATCATTATTGCAAAAATAGAACAAAAATTTTATAAAATTTTATAAAAAAACATTTACTGAAAAAAAACTAATTAGCGGAGTTCTAATTCAAATCTCTGCTTAAAATTTTTCAAAAGTTTATCCATAACTTTATCTATCTGTATGTCTGTTAATGTTCTGTTTTTGTCTTGGAAAGTAAAATTTATACCATATGATTTTTTACCTTTTGGAAGATTTTCTCCTTCATAAACATCAAAAAGAGTAACATGTTTTAAAATTCTTTTTTCAGTTTTAAATGCAATTTCTTTAATTAAGTCAAATGAAATTTCATTACCTATTAGAAGAGAGTAATCTCGACGCATAAATGGAAATTTTGCAATTTCTTCGAAGGTAATTTTATTTGAAAAAGCATCTTTTGAAAGCTTACTCCAATTTAACTCTGTGAAATATACTTCTTGATCAACATTAAACTCTTTTTTTAAATCATCTGATATTAAACCAAAAGTTCCATATATACTTCGATCATTTACCAAAGAAAAAGCCGTCTCAAAATTGTTGTTGATAACAACGTCGAATTTCAAGTTATTATAGCCTAAAGTTCTGAATAAATCAATTAGAATTCCTTTAAGATAAAAGAAGGGGTCTGTTAATTTATTTTCCTCCCAGTGATTATTAAATACTGTTCCTGAAAGTGTTATACTTAGTCGTTTTTCTTCAATAAACTCATCATTATTTTTTCCGTAAATACATCCAAACTCATATAATTTAAGCTGTCTGTTTTGTCGATTTAAATTGAACGAGATAACTTCTAAAGCTTGGTGCATAAGGGACTGCCTCATTTTCGATAATTCTTGACTTAGTGGATTGACCAAAATCACACTTTCGTGAAAGTTATCTGTATAATTTGGTGATACAAGAGAATTATTTAAAGTTTCATAAAAACCAAAACTAGAAAGTTGTTTGGAAATAGTATTTTCAAGCTTCTGAATACTTTTAATTTCAAACTTAGGATTAGATTCAAAAGTCATTGACCTTTCTTCTAATCTGTTGTAACCGAATACCCTTAATATTTCTTCAATAACATCAGCTGGCCTAGTCACATCAACTCTATAGCGTGGTATAGTCATTCCAATGCCTGTTTCTGAGACATTTATTATTTTAATTTCTAAAGCATTTAAAATGACATTCAAATCTTTTTCATCAATTTTTTGGCCGATAGTTTTTTCGAGCTTTTCAAAACTTAAAAATATTTGAGCCGGATCGGTTAAAGGATTTGAAAACTCTTGAATTTCACTTGATATTTGACCACCAGCAATTTGTTTTATTAATATTGCTGCTCGTTTTAAAGCTATAATCCCAATCTCAGGATCAATTCCACGTTCGAATCTGAATGACGCGTCAGTATTTAGGCCATGATGTTTTGCAGTTTTACGAACACTGATAGGATCAAAATATGCGCTTTCGAGAAAAATATCAGTAGTTTGATCACTTACTCCAGAGTCTTTGCCTCCAAATATACCTGCAATGCAATGTCCTTGTTTTTCATCACTTATTATTAAATCTTCATCTTTTAATTTTCTTTCTATATCATCTAGTGTTGTAAAAGCTGTGTTTTCAGGAAATGTTTTAACAATGATTTGATTGTGAATTTTATTTGCATCAAAAGCATGTAATGGCTGACCAATATCATGCATAACATAATTCGTAATGTCAACTATATTGTTTTTTGGATTGATTCCAATAGCTTTTAATCGATTTTGAAGCCATAATGGAGAATTAGATATCTCTACATTAGAAATTGTCAATCCATAGTATTGAAAACACTTATCAATTGATTCAACTGTTATAGGAATAGTTTTTTGAATATTGTCAACGTGAAAGGATGAAGTTTCGGGGAAAGACCAATCAAAAGGTATCTTACGTAGCATACACAAGGCTTTTAGGTCTCTTGCAACACCCAGATGACTCATAGCATCGGCACGATTTGGTGTTAAACCAATTTCATATACCGTATCTGTTTCGATATCAAAAAGATCTGAAGCAGATGTTCCTTCGATTTCAGAATCATCCAAAACGAGTATTCCATCGTGATTGTCTCCCAAGCCTAATTCATCTTCAGCACAAATCATGCCCATGCTTACCTCTCCACGAATCTTACTCTTTTTGATTTTAAGGTCATTTCCGTTATGAAAATTAAGGACTGTTCCAATCGTTGCTACTAATACCTTTTGTCCTTTATCAACATTAGGTGCCCCGCAAACGATGGGAACCACATTGTCATTCCCTAAATCTACTTTAGTTATTTTCAAACGATCAGCATTTGGATGAACATCGCAGCTTAATACTTTTCCAACAACCACACCTTTAAGACTTCCTTTAATGCTTTCAAAATTATGTATAGCCTCAACTTCAAGACCTAGATCTGTTAGCATAATGCTAATATCTTCTTTAGGGAGATCTACTTTTAAAAACTGTTGTAACCAGTTGTGCGATATTTTCAAAAAGCTTGTTTTAGAATTATAATGATGCAAATATATGAATCTATCCTACGATTTTCAGCTAATGAAATTCCAAATATTGGAATCAAATTTTAATCCAGCTAAAGTTTTTTTGATACATTGGTGATCAGCAATCTTTAATGAAGGGTCTAGTTCTAATATTCGCATCGTTTCTTCTCTTGCAGCTTTGAGAAGTGGGTGGTCTTTTATTAAATCGGCAATTTTGAATTTAAGAAGACCACTTTGCTGTGTACCCATCAAGTTCCCTGGACCTCGAAGCTTTAGATCCACTTCTGCGATTTCAAAACCATCATTACTACTACTCATAGTTTTCATTCTTGTAAGGGCTTCATGACTAATTTTTGACCCTGTCATTAGGATACAATAGCTCTGATCAGCTCCTCTACCTACACGACCCCGAAGCTGATGAAGCTGTGACAATCCAAATCGTTCTGCACTTTCAATAATCATGACAGATGCATTTGGTACATTAACACCAACCTCAATAACAGTAGTAGCAACCATTATTTGAGTCTTTCCTTTAATGAAGCGTTCCATTTCAAAAACTTTATCTTTCGATTTCATCTGCCCGTGTACTATACTAATATGGTAATTTGGAACAGGAAAACTTCTTGACAAACTTGCATAGCCATCCATTAAGTCTTTATAATCTAGATTTGAAGATTCTTGGATTAGAGGATATACTACATAAACTTGTTTACCTATATTAATTTGTTCCTTTATAAAGGCAAAAACTTTTAGTCGATTTGAATCAGTACGGTGCAATGTTTTGATTTTTTTTCTACCTGGAGGTAGTTCATTAATAACAGAAAGGTCCAAATCACCGTAGATACTCATTGCAAAAGTCCTTGGTATAGGTGTTGCCGTCATGACTAATATGTGTGGAGGCAGTTCGTTTTTTTTCCATATTCTGGCTCTCTGAGCAACCCCGAATCGATGCTGCTCATCAATTATAGATAAGCCCAAATTCTTAAACTGGACCTTGTCTTCAAAAACAGCATGAGTACCAATCAAAATATTCAACTCACCATTTTGTAGTCCATGATGAATTTCTTGACGTTCTTTTTTGACACTACTTCCAGTTAATAAAGCTACGGTGATATTTAATTTCTTAATTTGATCTACCACGGATTGATAATGTTGTTGTGCTAAAATTTCTGTAGGAGCGATAAGACATGCTTGATAGTCATTATCTAATGCAATCAACATTAAAAGTAAGGCAACTATTGTCTTTCCCGATCCTACGTCCCCCTGAAGAAGTCGATTCATTTGTCTACCGGTTCCCATGTCAAATCTAATATCCTTAATAACTCTCTTTTGCGCATTGGTTAAATTATAGGGGAGAAGTTTAAAAAAATTATTAAAATTACTTCCTACTTTCTTGAATTCGTGCCCCTTTATCTTCTGTTTTCTCTGCACTTTTTTAAGAACTAATTGCATTTGCATATAGAAAAACTCTTCAAATTTTAATCTCATTTGAGCTCTTGTCAAAACATGTTGATTTTTAGGGAAATGGATTTGTCTTATTGCTTCATCTTTTGAAATAAGTTTATATTGATTTAATAAAGATGTAGGGAGTGTTTCAGAAAAAGGAGTTTTTTGTTTCTCAATGAGCTGAACTACCATTTTTTGAACAACCTTCTGGGAAAGCCCTTTATTTATAAGTTTTTCTGTTGAAGGGTATATTGGATAAAAAGAAATTTTGGTATTTTTTTGAAAATTGCTTTCCAATTCAATTTCGGGATGTGGCATACTAGCTTTTCCTCTAAACCAATTCAAACGTCCAAAAATAATATATGATTCATTAATTTTTAATTGATCTCTAATCCACCTATAACCTCGAAACCATACCAATTCTATTTGACCGGTTTCATCTTCAAAACTTGCAACCATTCGTTTACCTCGTTTTTGATCAATGTAATTAACAGAGGTAATTTTGCCTTTAATTTGAATTTCTGTATTGTTTCTAGGAATATCATTTATTGAATAAAATCGAGTTCTGTCAATATAACGATTTGGAAAAAAATGTAATAGATCCTCAAAAGTTCTTAGATTAAGTTCTTCTTTAAGTAAACGCGCACGCTCAGGCCCTACACCTTTTAAATAGACTAAAGTCGTTTGCATTGCATCCATTTTATTTAATACTTTTATCGAGATGAGTTAATTTGTAAATTTAATTAGTTAAAGTGAATATTAAAATATGCGTGCATTAGTAATTTCTGGAGGAGGAAGTAAAGGAGCTTTTGCAGGGGGGATCGCACAATATTTACTAGAGGTAGAAAAACAATCCTACGATTTATTCTTAGGAACATCTACAGGAAGTCTGCTAGTTTCTCATCTTGCCTTAGGCAAGGTAGAAACAATAAAAAAAGCTTTCACACATGTCAATCAATCAAGTATTTTTAGTACAAATCCATTTATAATTGTAAGTAAAAACGGAGTTGATCAAATTAAAATCAATCATTTTAATGTTTTAAAAAATTTTATTCGGGGTAGAAAAACTTTTGGTGAGAGTTATAATTTAAGAAGATTGATAGAACAGCAAATAACTATCGAGGATTATGACATTTTAAAACTAAGCCATAAAGAAGTTTTAGTATGTGTTGCTAATTTGACTGGTAATAGAGTTGAGTACAAAAAACTAAAAGAATGTTCCTATTCAGATTTTATGGATTGGATATGGATTTCTTGTAATTATGTGCCTTTTATGACGTTGGCTACTAAAGAAGATTGTGAATATGCCGATGGTGGTTTAGGATGTGTTATCCCTATTGAAAAAGCAATCACTCTAGGGGCATCGCATATAGACGCAATTCTTTTGGGCACTGAATTTCAAATGACTCATAGAGCACACTCTAAAAATCCATTTGATGCATTAAGTTCTATTTTTGGCTTTATTTCTGATCGTATTGAAGTCCAAAATATGCATATAGGAAAATTAGTAGCTGAAGATTATAACGCGAGTTTAAGGGTATTTTACACACCTGAAATATTGACCAACAATTCACTAGTCTTTAATCGATCTCAGATGAAAAAATGGTGGCAAATGGGTTTTGATCACGCTCAATCAAAATCAAAAAACTAGTTTAAAATAATCTAAATAGATGTTTATAATTAATTATTAAATGTCAATAATGAAATTGGATAATCCCTATTTTTAAAGTTTGTATGAAAGACATTTCCGAAACTTACCTAAACTCATTAAATAAAGAACAACAATTACCTGTGCTTCACAAAGAGGGGCCGCTAATTGTTATCGCTGGAGCAGGTTCTGGAAAAACAAGAGTGCTGACTTACAGGATTGCTCACTTGATGGCGTCAGGAATAGATTCATTTTCAATTTTAGCATTGACTTTTACCAATAAAGCAGCACGTGAAATGAAGGGAAGGATTGCTCAACTGGTTGGGGAAAGCGAAGCAAAAAATTTATGTATGGGCACTTTCCATTCTGTCTTTGCTCGAATTTTAAGACATGAGGCTGATAAACTAGGTTTTCCCTCTAATTTCACTATATATGATACTCAAGACTCTGATAGATTAATTTCTTCAATTATCAAGGAAATGGGGCTCGACAAGGACATATATAAATACAAACAAATTAGGAGTCGGATATCTGCTTTTAAAAATAGTTTAATTACTGTAAAAGCTTATTTTAATGATATAGATTTACAAGAGGCTGATGTTATGTCTAAACGACCTGAAATGGGATCAATTTATAAGGAATATGTTGATCGGTGCTTTAAGGCGGGAGCCATGGATTTTGATGATTTATTATTACGCACAAATGAATTACTCAATCGCCATCCTGATGTTTTAGCCAAATACCAAGATCGCTTTCGTTATATTTTGGTAGATGAGTATCAAGACACAAACCACTCTCAATATCTTATTGTAAGGGCGCTGTCAGATCGCTATCAAAATATTTGTGTCGTAGGTGATGATGCCCAGAGTATTTATTCATTCAGAGGGGCAAATATTAATAACATACTTAATTTTCAAAAGGATTATGATGACGTTTCATTATACCGACTCGAACAAAATTATCGATCTACTAAGACGATAGTTAATGCTGCTAATTCAATAATCAATCATAATAAAACAAAAATTGATAAGGTTGTATGGACTTCAAATGCAGATGGATCATTGATTCAATTAAACAGACTGGCAACAGATTCAGAAGAAGGAAGGCATGTAGCTTCTAGTATATTTGATTTTAAAATGCAAGAGCAGTGTAAAAATGCTGATTTTGCAATATTATATCGTACCAACGCACAATCAAGGGCAATGGAAGATGCATTGAGAAAAATTGATGTTCCTTATCGAATTTATGGTGGTTTATCATTTTATCAGCGTAAAGAAGTAAAAGATATTTTGGCTTATTTGCGTCTAATTGTTAACCCAAAAGATGAGGAGAGTTTAAAAAGGGTGATTAATTATCCAGCAAGGGGTATTGGTCAAACTACTGTTGATAAGCTTGTAATAGCTTCAAAAAAACATGGGTTGTCATTATTTGATACAATCATTAAAGCCAAGGAATTAGCTATTAATCTCAATATAGGAACCTTAACTAAATTATCAAATTTTTCTAACTTAATTCTACGTTTTCAAATCGAAAATGACAGTTTAAATGCCTTTGATATTGCTGATCTTGTAACAAAGAAAATTGGTTTGATTTATGAATTAAAGAAAGACGCTACCCCAGAGGGAATTTCTCGAATTGAAAATGTAGAAGAATTATTGAATGGAATAAGGGATTTTACAGAAGAACAAAAAGAACTCGCTGATGCTACTGCAAATCTTTCTGAGTTTTTAGAGGATATAGCACTTGCTACAGATCAAGACAAAGAAAATGATTCAAATATAGATAGGGTTGCTTTAATGACTATACATTTGGCTAAGGGACTTGAGTTCCCATACGTCTATATTGTCGGATTAGAGGAAGATCTTTTCCCTTCTGCAATGAGCCTAAATACACGATCCGAACTGGAGGAGGAACGTCGTTTGTTTTATGTAGCCCTAACACGAGCTAAAAAGCGTGCTTTTCTTTCTTACACATTATCTAGATATCGATGGGGTAAGTTGATTGACGCTGAGCCAAGTCGCTTTATAGAAGAAATTGATAATCAATATATTAACAGAATAAACCCCAATATTAGTTATCAGTTTAAACCTTTAATGGATACTTCAATTTTTGGAGATGATAGACCAGCTAAAAGTGATTCCCAATTAATAATAGCTAATGAAAAATCAATAACAAAACCAACACCTTCCCAGTTAAAAAAAATAAGGAGAATTCATCTCGGAGAAACTGCTACAAGCTTCCCAGATGATTTTATGATTAAAGAAGGTGTAGAGGTTGAACATGCTCGTTTTGGTTATGGGGTTGTAAAATCTATAGAGGGAAAAGGAAACGATAAAAAGGCAGTAATACTATTTAAAGGGTTTGGAATGAAAAATCTACTATTACGTTTTGCGAAGCTTAAAGTCAAATAGTTGAAAATGGCAGAATATATAACTTGCTATTCAGATAAACCAAATCCCAAGCATTTACAAAAAACCGCAAAAATTCTTGAAAAAGGAGGACTAGTTATTTTTCCAACAGATACTGTTTACGCATTATGTTGCTTGAGTAATAATTCAGAAGCACTAGAAAAATTTTCAAAAATTAAAGGGGTCAAATTACAACAAGCCCCATTAAGTTTTTTATTTCAAGATATAAGAGAAATTTCCAAAATCGTAGCACCTATGAATTCTCAAACTTTTAAACTTTTAAAGCGTCTACTCCCAGGTCCTTATGCCTTAATTCTAAACACACAGCAAAAACTTCCTAAGCCTTTTGAAAAGCGTAAAACTATCGGAGTTAGAATATCTAGCCATTCATTTCTTAAAAGCCTGTTACCACTTTTAAAGGCACCTTTAATTACAAGTTCACTTCACCATCCTGATGAAATTTTGGACTACACTACTGATCCTGAAGCCCTTTTTGAAGAATGGGGATCAAAAATTGATTTAATGATTTCTAATGGTTATGGAAGTAATATTCCTTCGACAGTTTTAGATTTGAGCGTTAATCCATTTAAGTTAATTCGTGAAGGTGCTGGAAAAATTCAATTTTAAAAAATTTAACAAATTTTAGAAACGATTTGATGTGCAACTTGCATCGCTTTTGCCCCATCTTTTAGGGAAACTTTGGGTGTAAAGTTTCTTATAATACAATTGGCAAAATGTTCTAATTCATCTTTTATTGGATTTGTATTTTCAATATTTGGATTTTCAAAATAAATTTGTTTTTTATGACCTTCTGCATTGGTAAGAAAAAGAGGTAAATCTTCATTTATGTCTCGATTTACGTCTTTGATTTTTACAATTTCTACTTCTCTAGTCAAGAAGTTTAAGGCGATGTAAGCATTTTTTTGAAAAAAACGTGATTTGCGCATTTTTTTTAATGATATTCTACTTGCAGTAAAGTTTGCAACGCATCCATTTACAAATTCTATTCTTGCATTACAAATATCTGGAGTTTCACTTATAACAGAAACTCCAGAAGCATCAATTTTTTTGATTGCCGATTTAACCAAACTTAAAACGATATCAATATCATGAATCATCAAATCTAAAACTACGGAAACATCAGTTCCTCTGGGGTTAAATTCTGCAAGACGATGGGTTTCGATGAACATTGGATTATTTAGCCATGGAAGTGCTGCTTGGAAAGCTGGATTAAACCGCTCAACATGACCTACTTGACCTAAAACAGATTTTTTTTCTGCCATCTTAACTAAATCATTAGCTTCTTTAACAGTGTTACACATTGGCTTTTCAATGAAGACATTTCTATTTGCATTAATTGCTTTTCGGGCAATTTCAAAATGTGAAAGGGTAGGGGTCACGATGTCAACAATATCAACAGCTAATATAAGTTCCTCTGGACTGCTAAACGCCACATAGTTTTCTTCAGATGTGATTTTTTTTACGGTCTCTGGATTTGGATCATAATAACCAACAAGATCCAAAATTTTTGAGGCCTCAGCTGCTTTTAGATGTACTTTCCCTAAATGACCTGCACCAAAAACTCCAATTTTAATCATAAAGGATATATTTATTTAAAAGTACAATCAAATTCATAATATTTTGATCAAACTAAACTATTTTTACAATTAATGTATGATACCATAAAATATAAAGGTTTAAGAAAACAATTGATTGAATTGTTAAAGAAGAAAGGTATTAAAGACACCAAAGTATTAGAAGTTATGAAGTCCGTTCCCCGTCATCTTTTTATGGATCCTGGATTAATAAATTTTGCATATGAAGACAATGCCTACCCCATTGCTGCTGATCAAACAATATCTCAACCTTATACTGTAGCTTATCAAACTGAATTATTACAGTTAAATAAATATGACAAAGTTCTTGAAATTGGAACTGGGTCAGGTTATCAAACTGCTATTTTATTAGGATTAACTTCACATGTTTATACCGTGGAACGTCAGAATTTACTATTTAAAAAAACACAAAGGCTATTTGAAAACCTAAATTTACGCCCAAAAAAACATCTTTTTGGAGATGGTTATTTGGGGTATAAAAAAGCAGCACCATATGACCGTATAATTGTTACAGCTGCCTCGCCATTAATTCCCGAAGTCTTATTAAATCAATTAAAAATAGGGGGAAAATTGGTAGTTCCTCTTGGGGAAAAAGAACAGTTTATGATGCGTTTTACTAGAAAAGGAATAAACTTATTTGATAAGGAAAAATTTGGGCGCTTTCGTTTCGTACCCCTATTACAAAATAAAAATTAAATAATTTAGAAATAAAATATCCTGATAATGAAATTTGAGAATACAAAAATAGCTTATTCCCTTAAAACAGATCGTGAGCTATATAAATCATATATTCTGTTTAAAATATTCTCAAAAAACTTTCTTGTTTATTTTGGAAGTAAGCTTGCACTCTTCATAATCAAAGTAGGTCTGCCCTTTAATTTCTTATTTAGACATACTGTTTTTTTTCAATTTTGTGCTGGTGACAATGAAAAAGATTCACTTAAAAGAGTAGATTCTTTATCGAAGTTAAACGTAAGTTCATATATGCATTTTGCTGCAGAAGGACAAAAAAATGAAGATGGAATGGACAGAAGTTTAGAAAGAGTTTTAGAAACTCTAAAAATTTCAAAATTGAATGAATCTCTTCCTTTTGCTGTATTTAAAGCTTCAGCTTTTGGTCCAGTCGGGCTTTTTGAAAAGAAAACTAAAGGTAACAAATTAAATAAGGGCGAATTAGCCGTATGGAATCGCGTTATTAGAAGAATTAATACCTGTTGTGAATTTGCGAAAAATGAAAATATTCGACTTTTAATAGATGCTGAAGAGTCTTGGTTGCAGGATGCAATAGACGAAATTGTTTTAGAGCTGATAAGAAAATATAATAATGGAAAAGAACCTTTGATTTTCAATACAGTTCAAATGTACCGAAAAGATAGATTTTCTTATTTAAAAAACTTGATCAATACAGCGAAAAGGGAAAATTTTCAAGTTGGAATTAAACTTGTTAGAGGTGCTTACATAGAGAAAGAAAATGCCAAAGCACTAAAAACAGGATATCCGTCCCCGATATGTGATTCCAAGGGGGAAACAGATCAAAACTTTAATTCAGGGTTATATTTGATTCTATCAAATTTAAATTGTTGTGAATTATTTTTAGGATCACATAGTGAAGAAAGTACTTTAAGAGTGATTGATTGGATGAAGGAAAAAAAACTTTCCGCAAATCATTCAAGAATATGGTTTTCACAACTTTATGGGATGGCAGATCATATTTCTTTTAATTTGGCATCAGCTGGTTATCAAGTAATTAAATATGTCCCTTACGGTCCAATAAAGGAAGTTATACCCTACTTAATTAGAAGGGCAGAGGAGAATGCATCTATTAAAGGACAAACCCCAAGAGAATTGAGTTTAATTAGAAAAGAATTAAAGCGCAGAAAGAATCTAAGGTTTACTGAATGAAATAATATTTAAACTTTTTGCACAATTAATTACTTCAAAGAATCCAGAATTACTTGTTTTAATCTCAATATGATATTTTTTACATGAATCTTTTTTTACATCACTTTTAGAAAAATTCACTTTTCCAATTTTGATAAATTCTTTTATTTTTTCCTTAGTTAGATTAGGTTGTTTTTCTTTGATTTCTTTAGAAAAAACAATTTCTTTTTGGAGTAGATTATCAATTACCCTCGCATTCGGAGTGTAATTACAACTTGTTTTTTTTCCATTTAAAAAAAAAGCTAAAAAAATTAAGCCAAATGAAAAACCTGCTAAGTAAAATCCTAATCTATAAAGAACCTTCATATTTTTTCATTATTGTTAATTTTTATCAAAACTCTATTACCGTTTTTTTTCTTATTTATTATAAAATGATCGTAGTCTATTGGAAGATGGGGTTTAATTTTTTCTGCCCATTCTAAAAAACATAAATTGCGAGAGTCAAAATATTCTTCTATACCAAAATCTAATGCCTCATCAGGATGATTGAGACGGTAAAAGTCGAAGTGATAAAAGATTATATTGTTACTCTTGTAAGAATTTACGAGTGAAAACGTTGGACTGTTTACAACATCTTCTACACCAAGTAATCTAGCGGCTTCTGATATAAGAGTTGTTTTACCAACTCCCATCTCCCCGTCAATTCTTATAACAGAAGTTAGAGAATAGTCTAACAGATATTGAGCAGCTTTCCCGATTTCATTTAATGTAAAGCACAGTTGCATTTTCAAAAGTAGGATTATCGTGGCTTTAATACAACAAACGGAATAATCATTTCCTCAAAAGAAACACCCCCGTGTTGAAAGGTGTTATTAAATAGTTTTGCGTAGTGATTAAAATTATTTTTATAAACAAAGTATGAATCACTTTTTGCAAAAATATAGCTACTATTAACTCCATAAAAAGAGGGTAGTTGATATTTTTTAGGAGATTTACATAATATTACATCTTTAGTTTCGTATGTTAAACTCTTTCCAGACTTATAACGTAAATTCATACTTGTTTCCTTATCACCTATTACTTCACTCGGGTGACTTACATTTATAGTTCCATGATCAGTAGTTAATAGAATCTGAAAATCAAGAGCTGAAGCCTTTTTAATTAATTCTTTCAAAGGACTATTTTTAAACCAACTTAGAGTTAACGAACGATAAGCTTTATTATCAGAAGCTAATTCTTTTATCACTTCCATTTCAGTCTTAGCATGTGAAATCATATCGACAAAATTATAAACTACTGTAGTAAGGACTTCATGTTTATGATTTTGTAAGTTTTTAATAAGTTGTTGACTATGAATTAATTGTGTAATTTTATGATAGCTCATGGGGCGGTTAATACCCAATTTTTCACATTGTGCTTTTAAAAAATCAAACTCATGTTGATTTTTTCCTCCACCATCGGTATCATTCTTCCACCATTGAGGATATCTATTACTAATTTCAAGAGGTGTTAATCCAGCAAAAAATGAATTTCTTGCGTATTGTGTGGCTGTAGGCAAAATACTAAAATATGTATTTTCACTTTCTATCTTATAATACTCTTTTATTTCAGGCAATATTGTTTTCCACTGATCATATCGAAGATTATCAATCATTAACAACAAGCAAGGTTTATGACTTTTAAGTTCTGGAAATACAAATTTTTTAAACACTTGATGAGAAAACGTTGGGCCATTATTACTCTCCATCCAATTCTCATAATTATTTTCAATGAATTTCGAAAATTGAATATTGGCCTCTTGCATTTGTGTTTTAAAAACTTCTAACATGCTTAGGTCTTCTAGACTTTCAAGTTCTAGGTCCCAATACAGGAGCTTTTTAAAATATTCAATCCAATCTTCATGGTTTTTTAAATCAATTAGTGATTTTGATATTTCTCGAAATTGTTTTTGGTAATTAAATACAGTTTTATCAGCTATCAAACTCTTGTGATCAAGAATTTTTTTGAGTGATAATAAAATTTGATTTGGATTTACAGGTTTAATTAAATAGTCAGAGATTTTTGCTCCTATGGCCTCATCCATAATTTGCTCTTCTTCATTCTTTGTAATCATTACTATTGGCAGGCTTGGGTTGATATTTTTAATTTCATCTAGGGTTTCTAAACCACTTAATCCTGGCATATTTTCATCGAGTAAAATAATATCAAAATCTTGATTTTTTATTAGATCTAAAGCATCTAATCCATTGCTGCAGGGTTTAGTCTCATAACCTCTTTCTTTTAGGAATAAAAAGTGAGGTTTAAGCAACTCAATTTCATCATCTACCCACAAAATTTTGATACAATTCATTTGTTATATTTGTAACTAATAAAGTTGATTTTGGTGATCCGAAAGAATAAATTATTTAACGATCCAATTTATGGTTTTATTTCCATAGAAACAGAATTGATATTACAACTTATTAACCACCCCTATTTCCAACGTTTGAGAAGAATTTCCCAAATGGGATTATCGAGTTTAGTTTATCCTGGAGCTAATCATACTCGTTTTGAACATGCTTTGGGTTCTATGCATGTTATGCAAAAGGCAATTGATGTTTTGATTTTAAAAGGAATTAAAATCAATCTTAAAGAACGTGAAGCTATGCAAATTGCTGCATTGTTGCATGATATTGGTCACGGTCCATTTTCTCATGCAACAGAAAAAACTTTATTAAAAGGGATTCATCATGAAACTATTTCATTAAAGATAATAAGACTTCTAAACAAAAGCTTTGATGGAAAACTTGATTTAGCAGAACAAATTTTTATTGGAAATCATCCCAGGAAGTTTATGCATGAATTAATCTCAGGTCAGATAGATGTTGACAGACTAGATTATCTAAAAAGAGATAGTTTTTACACTGGTGTTACAGAGGGAAATATTAATACCGATCGCATAGTAGCAACTATGAACGTTAGAGACGAGAATCTTGTTTTTGAGTTAAAAGGAATTTACTCCCTAGAAAAGTTTCTTTTGGCAAGAAGATTAATGTATTGGCAAGTCTATTTGCATAAAACAAGTTTAGCTGCAGAAATGATATTATTAAAAATCATCCAAAGATTTCAATCTTTGATAAAACAACAAAAAGGGATTATAAACAAAAATAATATGCTATTTCCTTTTTTAAAAATGAATCCTTCTGAGACAATTGAAGATAAAGTTCTTGTTGACTACTTGAGTATGGATGATTCTGATATTATTCAACTTCTTAAATCATTGGAGAATCATAATGATAGTGTTTTAAGTCAATTATCTAGCCAATTACTTAATCGTAATTTACCTAAAATAAGAATAAGAGAAAATGCATATACTGACGAAGAGTTGGATAAAATGAAATGTAAATTAAAATGTGATGAAAATGATATTAGTGATTACTTTGTTTTTAATGGAAGTATTTCAAATCAAACATATATTTCTGACGAATCACAGATTTTAATACTTGATAAAAAAAATCATGTCTACCCAATTGCAGATGCCATAACATATCTTGATTTTAAACAGTTTTCTACCCCCATAATTAAGTTTTATTTATGTTATCCAAAACAGTATAGTTCTTTATAATTACGTAATTTTGCAAAATGAAATTAACTGCTTTAGAAATCTCTAAAAAACTTAATGGTATAGTAGTAGGTGATGATAAAGTAATTATTAAAAGTCTTTCTAGAATTGAAAATGCTAAAAAAGGATCAATTTCATTTTTGGCAAACAACAAATACAATCATTTTCTAAATAAAACAAAAGCAAGTGCAATTCTTATATCTGAAAATATAAAATTTAATCCAGACCTATCTACAACCCTAATTCGTGTTCAGGATGCCTACAATTCATTTACTCAGCTTTTAATTGAATGGTCAAACGAAAAAAATATAACCAAACAAGATGGAGTTCATCCAACTGCAATAATCGATTCATCAGCTCAAATTGGTAATAATGTTTTTATTGGTCCTTATGTACATATTGGATCAGATACAAAAATAGAAGATGGTGTTCAGATTCAATCACATTGTTATATTGGTGACAATGTAATAATTAATAAAAACACTTTGCTCAAAACTAGGGTAAGTATTCTGGATGATACAGAGATTGGATCAGATTGTATATTACATACCGGAGTAGTTTTAGGATCTGATGGATTTGGTTATGCATTACAAAATGACCAAACTTATTTTAAAACCCCCCAATTAGGGAAAGTAGTAATTAAAGATTACGTGGAGATTGGTTCGAATACAACTATTGATAGAGCAACATTGGGTGCTACAATAATTGGTAAAGGGGTTAAGTTAGATAACTTGGTTCAGATTGCACATAATGTTGAAATAGGTTCTCACACTGCTATTGCTGCTCAAACAGGGATAGCTGGTTCCTCAAAAATAGGTTCACGTTGTGTTATTGGTGGTCAGGTAGGCATCATAGGGCATCTCAAAATTGGTAATGACGTTCATATTCAAGGTCAAACTGGTGTTATTAAAGACATCCCAGATGGAAGTAAAGTTCAAGGAACTCCAGCTATTGATTTTAATTCTTTCTACAAATCTTATGCTTTATTTAAAAGCTTACCTACAATTGAAAGCCGTCTATCACTTTTAGAAAAAAATAAATAGTATGATAAAAAAAATAAAACCTCAAAAAACCTTATCAAAATCAATTGAAATACATGGGGTTGGTTTACATTCTGGAGAAAAGATAAAATTAACTTTGAATCCCACTCCAGAGAATACTGGTATTAAATTCATTCGAACCGACACTAATCCTAAGTTGGAAATTCCTGCTCTTTCTAATTTTATTTCATCAACTGAGAGAGGTACCACTTTGGAAAAAGATGGAGAATTTATAAAGACTACAGAGCATATTTTAGCAGCACTTTATGCAGCTGAAATAACTAATTGTGAAATTCAAACAAATGGGCCTGAGATACCAATAATGGATGGATCTTCGAAGTTCTTTATCGAAGCTATTTTAAGGGTAGGTATTGTTGAGCAAACTGAATATCAAGATTTATTTGTAGTTGAAGAAGTGATTCAACATACTGATCCTGAAACAGGTAGTGAAATATTGTTGCTTCCTTCAGAGAATACCTGCTTTAGTGTAATGATAGATTTTGAAACTAAAGTTCTTGGTTCTCAAAATGCAAATCTTATAACACTAAAAGATTTTCCAAGTGAGATCGCTCCAGCAAGAACATTCAGCTTTCTTCATGAGTTAGAAGACCTCATAGATAATGGATTGATTAAAGGTGGCGATCTGAATAATGCAATTGTTTACGTTAATGAACCTATTGCAAATACTAAAATGGAACGTTTGAAAAAGATATTTGGAAAAGATGAAATTTCAGTAAAGCCAAATGGTATTTTAGACAATCTTAAATTAAACTTTCCCAACGAAGCAGCTCGTCATAAATTATTAGACTTGATTGGTGACTTGGCTTTAGTTGGTATGCAAATTCAAGGACGGATTATTGCCACTAAACCCGGACATAAAATCAATACGGAATTTGCTAAAGAGATTTCGTTGCTTATTAAGCAAGAAAAAAAATCAATTGTCCCTAAGGTTGACTTATCGAAACCTCCATTAATGAATGTTAATCAAATTATGGACATGCTCCCGCATAGACCTCCTTTCTTATTAGTTGATAAGGTTTTTGAGCTTTCTGAAACGCATGTAGTTGGCTTAAAGAATGTCACAATGAACGAGTCATTTTTTCAAGGACACTTTCCTGGAGCACCAGTTATGCCTGGAGTCCTTCAAATCGAATCAATGGCTCAAGCAGGAGGTGTACTAGTTTTAAGCACTGTTCCAGATCCAGAAAATTACCTTACATTTTTCATGAAGATTGACAATGTTAAATTTAAACGTCCTGTATATCCTGGCGACACTTTAATATTTAAATTAGAATTATTAACACCAATTCGAAGAGGGATTTGTAATATGAGAGGTCATGCATTTGTAAATGATCAATTGGTGAGCCAAGGTGATCTTATGGCTCAGATATTAAGACGAAAAACTTAAATGATTAAGCCTCTTAACTTCATCCATCAAAATGCAAAAATAAAATCGAATGTTTCAATTGATCCATTTTCGGTAATACATGAAAATGTTGAAATAGGAGAAAATACTTGGATTGGTTCTAACGTTACAATAATGAATGGTAGCAGAATAGGTGTAAATTGTAAAATTTTCCCAGGATCTGTAATTGGTGGGATCCCCCAAGATCAAAAATTTAATGGAGAAGATTCATTAGCTATTATTGGTAACGATTCTACAATTCGAGAATTTGTAACTATTAACAGAGGTACCTCAGCATCAGGGGTTACTAAAATTGGAGAAAATTGTCTTATTATGGCCTATTCGCATATTGCTCATGATTGTTCAATAGGAGAAAATTGTATTTTATCCAATAATAGCACACTTGCAGGTCACGTCGAGATTGGGAATAATGTGGTTCTCTCTGGATTAACTGCTATTCAGCAATTTTGTAAAATCGGTGATTTTTCCTTTATTTCTGGAGGGTCGATGGTTAGAAAAGATATTCCTCCATTTGTAAAAGTTGCAAGAAACCCTTTAATTTATATTGGTATAAATACAATAGGGATGGCAAGAAATAATTTTAGTAAATATAGAATTAAAATTATAGAAAAAACGTATAGAATTTTATTTAGTAAGGAATATAATATATCAAAAGCATTAAATATAGTTAGGGAAGAGATTAGACCTTCAGAAGATAGAAATGTTATTTTAAAATTCATTGAAAAATCCTCATTGGGAATTGTAAGAGGATATGATCAAAAAAGTTAAATTTGCACATCAGTTATGGCATCAACATCAGATATTAGAAAGGGATTGTGTATAAAATATAACAATGATATCTACAAAATCATTGAGTTTTTACATGTAAAACCTGGAAAAGGTCCGGCTTTTGTTCGGACTAAACTTAAAAGTGTTAGTTCCGGGAAAGTATTAGAAAATACTTTTTCTGCAGGTCATAAAATTGATGATATTCGAGTTGAAACAAAGAAATATCAATATCTGTATTCTGAAGGTGATCAATTTCATTTCATGAATACAGAAGATTACAATCAAATAAGTATTGAAAAAACTATTCTTGATAATCCTGATTTGCTCAAAGAAGGAGAGATCGTATCAATTTCGATTAATTCAGAAGATGATTTGCCCTTGTCTGCTGATATGCCTGCGAGTGTCATTTTAGAAGTTACACATACTGAGCCAGGAGTTAAAGGAAATACTGCAACCAATGCAACCAAACCAGCCACTGTCCAGACAGGAGCCTCAATTAATGTCCCTCTATTTATAAATGAAGGGGATAAGATTAAAATTGATACTGAAAAGGGAAGTTATATAGAACGTATTAAGGAATAAAACAAAACCCAGACTGATTAACATATGAGTGTACTTGTAAATAAAGAATCAAAAATAATTGTTCAAGGATTTACCGGAAGTGAAGGAACCTTTCATGCAACACAAATGATTGAATACGGAACCAATATAGTTGGTGGAGTAACTCCTGGAAAAGGAGGGCAGAAACATTTAGGAAAACCTGTTTTTGATTCTGTTGCTGAAGCAGTAAAAAAGGTTGATGCTGATACTTCAATTATTTTTGTTCCACCAGCTTTTGCAGCAGATGCTATTATGGAGTCTGTCGAAGCAGGAATTAAAGTAATCATTACTATCACAGAGGGGATTCCTGTAAATGATATGACTAAAGCTTTTCAATATGTGAAGGCAAAAGGAGCTAAATTGGTAGGTCCTAATTGCCCTGGCGTAATTACCCCTGAAGAAGCGAAAGTTGGTATAATGCCTGGATTTGTTTTTAAGAAAGGGAAAATTGGTATTGTTTCTAAATCTGGTACACTAACATATGAGGCTTCAGATCAGGTAGTAAGTCAAGGTCTTGGAATTTCAACAGCTATTGGAATTGGAGGTGATCCGATCATTGGAACTACTACTAAAGATGCTGTAGAGTTGTTCATGAATGATTCTGAAACTGATTGTATAGTTATGATTGGTGAAATTGGAGGGCAATTGGAAGCTGATGCAGCAAAATGGATTAAAGCAACAGGAAATAAAAAACCAGTAGTTGGATTCATTGCAGGAGAAACAGCTCCTAAAGGGAGAACGATGGGCCATGCAGGAGCTATTGTAGGAGGAAGCGAAGATACAGCAGAGGCTAAAAAACGTATTATGCGTGAATGTGGTATACACGTGGTTGATTCACCTGCACAGATTGGAGCTAAAGTAGCAGAGTTAGTATCTAAAATTTAATTATGAAATTATTAGAAGGTAAAACAGTAATCATTACAGGGGCCAGCAGAGGTATTGGCCGAGGGATTGCAAAAATATTTACTGCACAAGGTTGTGCAGTGGCTTTTACCTACACCAGTAGTAAAGAAGCAGCAGATTCTTTGATTGAAGAATTGAATGTTTATGATGTTCAGGTGAAAGGATATCAAAGTAATGCTGCAAATTTTGACCACGCACAACAACTAGTTGAAGATGTTTTAAAAGATTTCGGAAGTTTAGATATTTTAATTAATAATGCAGGAATCACTAAGGACAATTTATTAATGCGAATGAGTGAAGATGACTTTGATCAGGTTGTCGAAGTAAATTTGAAATCTATCTTCAACATGACTAAGGCAGTGCAGAGAACCTTCCTCAAGCAACGAAAAGGTTCTATAATACACATGAGCTCTGTTGTTGGGGTAAAAGGAAATGCGGGTCAAGCAAATTATGCAGCTTCAAAAGCTGGTATGATTGGTTTTTCAAAATCTGTTGCATTGGAATTAGGATCAAGAAATATTCGATCTAATGTAATCGCACCAGGTTTCATAGAAACCGAAATGACAGAAAAGCTATCTGAGGATGTAGTCCAAGGATGGAGAGATGGAATTCCACTAAAAAGAGGAGGCCAGCCGGAAGATGTAGCTAACGCATGCGTTTTCTTAGCCTCAGATTTATCTAATTATATAACTGGCCAAGTCCTTCATGTTGATGGGGGAATGTTAACTTAATTTTTAAAAAAAATAATATGCAAAAATTACCTAAAATTGGATTACCGGTCATTCTTTTGATCGTAGTTATTTTGATCTTTGTCTCCAAGTCTTCAATCAATATTGGCTATGGAGAAGCAGGGGTTTTATTTAAAACCTTTGGAGGAGGGGTAGTCACTGACACACCCCCGTTGGGAGAAGGATTTCATATCATTGCTCCTTGGAATAAAGTATACATTTACAATGTAAAACAACAAGAGTTTTTTGAAGGGAATATGCAAGTACTTTCTTCAAATGGTCTTGAAATTTCATTAGATGTATCTGTTTTGTACCAACCTAAATACGAAGAATTAGGATTACTTCACAAAACCAAAGGGGAAAATTATGTTAATATCGTTTTAATCCCCCAAATTCGTGCGGTAGCTCGTTCAGTTGTTGGTCGCTATACTCCTGAGCAATTATATTCTACCAAACGAGATGCTATTCAAAATGAAATTTTTGAAGAAACACTTAAAAATGTTGAATCTCAACACATTCAAGTAAATGCTGTTTTGGTTCGTGATGTTACTTTACCTTTAGCAATTAAGGAGGCCATCGAACGAAAATTAGGTCAGGAGCAAGAATCTTTAGAATACGAATTTAGACTTGAAAAGGCAAAACAAGAAGCTGAACGTCAACGTATTGATGCAGAAGGAAAAGCAACAGCTAACAGAATTTTAAGTGCTTCGCTGACTGAAAAAATTCTTCAAGAAAAAGGAATTGAAGCGACAATTAAGCTTTCCGAATCACCAAATTCTAAAGTTATAGTTATTGGTAGTGGTAAAAATGGACTTCCAATCATCCTTGGAAATCAATAAGAACTCCATTATTCAATTATTTTAAATATATTTGCAACTAAATGATTAAAAATCCAATACATAGACATCATACAAACACTCGATCAAACGAGATGTATTAAGATGTCTTTATATCTATTACAAGCCCGTTTGAGTGATCAAACGGGTTTTTTTATTTTAAACTTATGGTACGTATAGCAATTCAAAAATCAGGAAGATTAAATCAGAGTTCTCTTGCATTACTTAAAAGCTGTGGAATTTCAATTGATAATGGTAAGGATCAGCTAAAAGCTAACGCTAAAAACTTTCCAATGGAAGTTTTTTATTTAAGAAATGGTGATATTCCGCAATATATGCGTGATGGAGTAGTGGATTTGGCTATAATAGGAGAAAATTTACTTACTGAGAAAGGAAAAAATTTAGAGGTAATTGAACAATTAGGGTTTTCAAGATGTAAAGTTTCAATTGCAGTCCCAAAAAACACTGAATTTAATGATGTTAAGGATCTGGAGGGAAAGCGAATTGCAACTTCTTATCCTAATACAGTCAAAGCATTTTTAGAGGCAAATCAAATTAAAGCAGACTTGCACATAATTAACGGTTCAGTAGAAATTGCACCCAATATCGGACTAGCTGATGCCATCTGTGATATCGTTTCTAGTGGGAGTACACTTTTTAAAAATAATCTGAAAGAAGTTATTGAAATTTCAAAATCTCAAGCCGTATTGGTTCAGGCACCACAAGTTTCTGAAGAAGCTAAAGAGACAATAAAAAAATTACGCTTTCGAATTCAATCAGTATTGAGAGCAAAAAAATCTAAATATATCTTGCTCAATGTGCCAAATAATAAAATAAAAGCTGTTAGTAGTATATTACCTGTTTTAAAAAGCCCTACAATTTTACCTCTAGCCCAAGATGGTTGGAGTTCGCTGCACTCAGTAATCAATGCAGTTGATTTTTGGGAAGTAATAGATCAACTAAAAGCTGCAGGTGCAGAAGATATTTTAGTTTGTCCTATTGAAAAGATGGTATTATGATTAAAACTTATATAAACCCTAGCTACACTGAATGGGCTTCATTAACGAAACGTCCAACAGCTACCTATGAGTCACTAGAGCCATTAGTTGCATCAGTTTTTGAGTCTGTAAAAAAATACGGAGACCAGTCGATTATTAATTACACTGATCAGTTTGATGGAATAAAACAAGATGACTTTAGGGCAAAGACTGATGAATTTAAAAAAGCACATAATTCAGTACCTGATGCATTGAAAAAAGCAATTCAAAATGCAAAAACTAATATTGCTAGTTTTCACAGAGCACAATTAATTGATAACATAAAAGTTACCACACAAGCAGGTGTTGAATGCTGGCAAGAAAAAAAGCCTATAGAAAAAGTCGGATTATATATTCCAGGAGGATCAGCTCCTTTATTTTCGACTATTTTAATGTTGGCCATCCCTGCCCAAATTGCAGGATGTAAAGAAATTGTTTTATGTTCCCCTCCTTCAAAAGATGGAACACTTCCGGCTGTAGTTCTTTATACTGCTCAACTTTGTGGGGTTAAAAATGTATATAAAATAGGGGGTATACAAGCCATTGCCGCAATGGCTCTTGGCACAGAGTCAATTTCTAAGGTTTACAAGATATTTGGTCCAGGAAACCAATATGTTACAGTTGCTAAACAATGGGCAACGCGTCATCATGTAGCCATTGACATGCCTGCTGGTCCTAGTGAATTACTTGTTGCTGCTGATAAAACTGCTAATCCGAACTTCATCGCTGCGGATTTACTCTCTCAGGCAGAACATGGAAAAGACAGCCAGGTATTATTTGTGACAACCCACAAGCCACTTTTAGAAAAAGTAGCCTATGCCATTGAATCTCAATTAAAAGATCTACCTCGTAAAGAAATTGCATCAGCAGCCTTAAAAAATTCTAAAGCTGTTTATTTTAAAAATGATTCTACTGCTATAGAGTTTATTAATAACTACGGTCCAGAGCATTACATAGTATGTGTTCAAAATGAGATTTTATATCTAAATAATATCAATAATGCAGGTTCTGTTTTTGTTGGAAATTATACTCCAGAGAGTGCTGGAGATTATGCTTCAGGAACAAATCACACCTTACCTACAAATGGATATTCCAAACAATATAGTGGGGTGAATTTAGATAGTTTTAGAAAAGCAATTACCTTTCAAAAAATCACTAAAGAGGGAATACAATCTTTAGGTGAGACAATTGAATTAATGGCTTCTGCTGAAGGATTAGAAGCACATAAAAATGCTGTAAGTATTCGATTAAAAACCCTTAAAGATGAAATTTGATTATAAAAAATATATCAGATCCCATTTGCTGTCCTTAATACCCTACCAATCTGCTCGTGAAGAATTTGAAGCCGAAGGAAGGTCTATGATACTTATGGATGCTAATGAAAATCCTTTTGAGAGTGATGTGAATCGGTATCCAGATCCTATGCAAAGGGAACTTAAGAAAGAGATTGCCCAATGGAGAGGAGTAGACGAAAATCAAATTTATTTATGTAACGGTAGTGATGAGTTTATTTCAAACGTTATCATGGGGTGTTGTGAGCCAGGAAGAGACTCGATTATGATTCTGCCTCCTACTTTTGGTATGTATAAAGTTTCGGCAAAAACTTATGGTGTCAGAATTAAAGAAGTTCCTCTGACAAAATCTTTTCAACTTGATGTTGACTCCATTCTCAAAACTGCAGATGAAAATTCGAAAATTATCTTTATTCCAACTCCAAATAACCCCACTGGAAATAATTTTAATTTGGAAGCTATAGAACTACTGATACAGAGGTTTCCTGGCATAGTAGTTGTAGACGAAGCTTATGCTGAATTTAGTTCTAATTCGTCGGTTATTCCCTGGTTGTTAAAATATCCTAATTTGATGGTTTGTCAAACATTTTCTAAGGCTCAGGGGATGGCTGGAGCTCGATTAGGTATGGCATTTGCTCACAGAGATTTCATCAACTTTTTTAATCGAATAAAAGCCCCTTACAACATTAATTCACTAACCATTAATTTTGCTTTAAAACGATTAAAGGAACAAGACGGGGTAAATACGCAAGTAGATTTGTTGTTAAAAGAACGCAAAAGGTTAGAGGAGGCCTTTACAGAAATCTCATTTATTAAAAAGTGTTTTCCTTCAGACGCTAATTTTTTAATGGTACGTCTGGACAACAGTAATCTTCGTTATGATCAACTTTTAGAAAATGGAATCGTTGTACGAAATCCCTCTAAAAATCTAAATTGTGAAAATACCTTGAGAATATCAGTTGGACTTCCTGAAGAAAACAATCGCTTAATTGAAGTCCTACAAAGTTTAAGTTAGTTATTATGCAGAAAATATTATTTATAGATCGAGACGGAACCTTGGCATTAGAGCCAGAAGGTTATCAATTGGATACCTTTGATAAGTTGATATTTTATCCAGAGGTTTTTACATTTCTCAGTAAAATAGCTGATGAGTTGGATTATGAACTGGTTATGATCACAAATCAGGACGGTCTAGGAACAGAATCGTTTCCTGAAGAAACGTTTTGGCCAGTTCATAAATTTTTAATTAAAACTTTTGAAAATGAAGGAGTGATTTTTAGAGATGTATTTATTGATAAAAGTTTTCCAAAAGACAATACGCCAACACGTAAACCAAGGATTGGTATGCTTACTGGTTTTCTAGATTCGACGTCCTATGATTTGAAAAACTCATTTGTAATCGGTGACCGACTTACCGATATGGAATTGGCAAAAAATTTAGGTAGCCAAGGAATTTTTATAGCCAATGATCCAAACTTGGGAAAGGAAGAAACTAATAAGGAAGCAGATTTTCCAATTGCACTTAATACAACTTCTTGGAAAGCTATTTACAACTTTTTAAAACTAAAACAGCGTGAAGTTTTTTATGAAAGAAAGACAAATGAAACGCATATTAGGTTACAACTCAATTTAGATGGTATTGGTAAAAGCAATATCAATACCGGTATTCCATTTTTTAATCATATGATTGATCAATTAGCACGTCACGGAGGAATAGACATCAAACTTACTGTTGTAGGTGATTTGGAAGTTGATGAGCATCATACTATTGAAGACACTGCTATTGTTTTAGGTGAGGCATTTTCCAAAGCCTTAGGTAATAAATTGGGGATGGAGCGATATGGGTTTTGCTTACCCATGGACGATTGTTTAGCTCAGGTAGCTATTGATTTTGGAGGCCGTAATTGGCTGGTCTGGAAAGCGGCGTTTAAAAGAGAGAAAATTGGTAAAATGCCAACTGAAATGTTTATTCATTTTTTTAAATCGTTCTCTGATGGAGCCAAAGCGAATATCAATATTAAAGCAGAGGGTAATAATGAACATCACAAGATTGAAGCTATTTTTAAAGCTTTTGCTAAAGCAATTAAAATGGCAATAAAACGTGATCCCGATAAAATGATTTTACCTTCAACTAAAGGAGCTTTTTAAATGATAGCCATTATAGATTACGGTGCTGGAAACACAAAAAGCTTGCAATTTGCATTGGATAGATTAGGAGTTAAGAGTGTTTTAACCTCAGATTTGAATATAATTTTAAATGCTGATAAAGTTATTTTTCCTGGTCAAGGAGCAGCAAAAAGTGCAATGGAGAAATTAAAACAACAGAGACTCGATAAGTTAATACTCAACTTAAAACAGCCCGTATTGGGAATTTGCTTGGGAATGCAATTACTCTGTGAGTTCACTGAGGAAGGTAATATTGAGGGTCTTGGAATCATTGAAGGTACTGTTAAACGATTTACAAATGAAGTTAAGGTTCCACAAATGGGATGGAACAGTATTCATAGATTAAATGGACCGCTTTTTGATGGAATTGAAGCTGGAGCTTATATGTATTTAGTACACTCCTATTTTGTTCCTGAACTAAAAGAAACTATGGCAATCAGCAATTATAATGGAGTCTACAGTGTTGCCTTGCAAAAAGATAATTTTTATGGTGTACAGTTTCACCCTGAAAAGAGCAGTACAAAAGGACAATTGCTTTTAAATAACTTTTTAAAACTCTAGATATGAGAATACTTCCTGCAATAGACATAATTGACGGAAAATGTGTTCGCCTATCAAAAGGAGATTACAATACAAAAAAAATTTATAATGAATCTCCACTTGAAGTTGCTAAGGCTTTTGAGGATCATGGTATTCAACATTTACATTTAGTTGATCTAGATGGAGCAAAATCAAAACATATTGTAAACTATAAAGTCTTGGAGACCCTTGCATTGAAAACCTCTTTGCAAATTGACTTTGGTGGAGGATTAAAATCGGATAGTGATCTCAATATTGCATTCGAAAGTGGAGCTTCGCAAATTACAGGAGGAAGTATTGCTGTTAAATCTCCAGAAATTTTTATTTCCTGGATTAAAACTTATGGAGCTGAAAAAATCATTTTAGGAGCAGATGTAAAAGGAATCCACATAGCAACCAATGGATGGATAGAGACATCAGATCAAACGCTTTTTGAATTTGTCAAACATTATCAATCTAATGGAATTGAATATGTCATTTGTACTGATATTAGTAAAGATGGTACGTTGGAGGGGCCAGCTTTTGAATTGTACAAAAATATTCTTGCTGAAACTGAAGTGAAACTGATTG
Organism: Flavobacteriaceae bacterium; assembly: GCA_029246125.1. Classification (GTDB taxonomy): domain Bacteria; phylum Bacteroidota; class Bacteroidia; order Flavobacteriales; family Flavobacteriaceae; genus MS024-2A. Next base: position 5,131 of record JAQWNZ010000010.1, on the reverse strand, counting down.
CCTCTGGAGGAATATCAAAATTTGAAGAGCTTCCAAAATTACAAGAGTTGGGATGTGAAGGAATAATAATAGGAAAGGCGATTTATGAAAATCGAATATCACTCAAACAATTGGAGAAGTTTATCTTAGGCTAATGGAAACAGAAATTTTAAATGAATTTAAAAGTCATAGTGTTTTCAGATTGAAAGAAGGTTTAAGAATGGTTGTCCAAGCTATGGAATTTATTGATGAAAATCGGCTTTGGCAACTTCCAACTGAGAATGGAATGTCTTTAGAAAACCAAATTTTACATAGTTGTGGAAATATGCGGCAATACATCATTTCATCCTTAGGAAATCAAATGGATTTAAGAAAACGAGATTTAGAATTTAAAACCAGATCAAAACTTAAGAAAAATGAGCTAATAACGCGTTTAGAAGAAACAATTAATGCTTCCATACTTATTATAAATAAAACATCTGAAAAAGAGTATTTAAAAATAAGAAAAGTTCAAGCTTTTTCATATAGTGGAGTTGGGGTAGTATTACATGCAGTTGAGCATTTTTCGTATCATGTAGGGCAAATTGCATTTTGGGTTAAGTTTTTGACGCAAAAAGATTTAGGATTTTACAAGGGTATTGATTTAACTAAAAATAATTAAACTAATGTTGACAAAAAGAATTATTCCATGTTTGGATATTAAAGATGGAAGAACTGTCAAAGGAATCAATTTTATAGGTCTTCGTGATGCAGGAGATCCAGTTGAATTAGCTGCTAAATATGCTATGGAAGAAGCCGACGAACTTGTTTTTTTAGACATCTCTGCTACCGAACAAAAACGTAAGACCTTAGCAGATTTAGTATTAAGGGTTGCAGCAGCAATAGATATCCCTTTCACCGTCGGGGGAGGAATAAGTTCAATTGCAGATGTTGAGATTTTACTTAAAAACGGAGCAGATAAAGTTTCAATCAATTCAGCAGCAGTTAAAAATCCAGACTTGATTAATAAACTTTCCGATAAATTTGGTTCACAATGTATTGTAGTTGCTATAGATGCCAAACAAAAGGAAGGACGATGGAAGGTTCATTTAGTAGGTGGTAAGGTTCCCACAGAATTAGACTTATTTGACTGGGCCAAGGAGGCCCAATTACGTGGAGCAGGAGAAATTCTTTTTACCTCTATGGATCATGACGGAACTAAAGAAGGATATGCCAATGAAGCTCTTGCACGTTTGTCTGAGAATATTAATTTACCTATCATCGCTTCTGGAGGTGCGGGGAAGATCACCCATTTTATTAATACATTTATAGAGGGAAAAGCAGATGCTGCATTAGCAGCAAGTGTATTCCATTTTGGAGAAATTTCGATACCTGAACTTAAAAACAAATTGAAAGAAGAACGAGTTATTGTAAGAATAGACAAATAATAAATCTTCATTTGCTTTCTAAAAAATTCAAAATAATGAAACCAAACTTTTCAAAAACATCCGACCAACTGATACCTGCAATTATTCAAGATGCTACAACTCAAAAAGTATTGATGTTGGGCTATATGAATTCAGAGGCTTTTGAAATAACTCAAAAGCTTCGCAAAGTTACTTTTTATAGTCGTTCAAAACAACGATTATGGACTAAAGGAGAAGAAAGTGGTAATTTTTTAAATCTCAAATCTATTCATTTAGATTGTGATAAAGACTGCCTATTAATATTTGCTCAACCTGAAGGACCAACATGCCATACTGGTACAGAGACTTGTTGGGGAGATGATAATAAAAATCCATTGACTTTTTTAAATGAGTTAGAGGAAATTATTGAAAAACGAAAAACTGCAAATGCTGATGATAGTTACGTCGCTTCACTTTTTCGGAAGGGAATAAATAAAATTGCTCAAAAAGTAGGGGAGGAAGCAGTAGAAACTGTAATTGAAGCTAAGGACAATAAAGATTATCTATTTTTAGAAGAAAGTGCGGATCTTTTATTTCACTATCTAATATTACTTCAGGCAAAAGGATTTAAACTCAAAGATGTAACTGAAATTCTTAGTTTAAGGAAAAGTTAGCTTTATTTAATGTCACAAAAAAATGTAAATTTGTGACCATTCAAAAATGAATGTTTATATGAGTAAAATTAACCCTGATGTTATAACTTTCTACAAAGAGTTGTCAGAAAATAATACTCGTGAGTGGTTTGAGCCACAAAAAAAGCGTTTCAAATCTCTTGAGCTAGAAATAAAACAATACGTAGAAGAAATCAAAAATAATCTAAACGAAACAGATGAAATTGAACATGCTAAGATTTTTAGAATCTACCGCGATGTTCGATTCTCTAGAAATAAAACTCCTTTTAAAACTCACTTTGGTATTTCTTTTCATCGAAAAAAACCTGATCTAAGAGGTGGCTATTACATACATATTTCTCCAGGAAACTCTTTTATTGCAACCGGTTTTTGGAACCCAGATAAAGACGATTTATATAGAATTCGCAAAGAAATGGAAGTCGATGCAAAAGAATTTAGAGAAATTATCAATAAAGATGAGTTTAAATTTCACTGGGGAAATCTCCAGGGAGAGGAGGTGAAAACGGCTCCCAAAGGTTTTTCAAAAGAACATCCTGATATTGATATGATTCGAAAAAAACAATTTTTATTTATTAAGAAATTTTCGGATCAAGACGTTTTAGCCAGAAATTTTAGTGGACAAATAATTACTCACTTTAAAGCTATACGCCCTTTTTTCGATCACATGACTAGCATATTAACTACTGATTTAAATGGAGTTTCACTCCTTTAATTTTTAATTTATGAAATCCATTTTATTTAAATTCATTTTAAACTTCTCAGCATTAATTTTATTTATAAGTTGTGCCTCACTTAGGAATTCTAATCTGTCTATTTCTAAAACTATCCATGCTAATATTAACTTAAATAGTATAAAGGATGATAAGGTCCAAATAACTATAATTCCGCCACCTATTACTGAAAAGTCAACAATATTTTACATACCACAAATTGTACCTGGAACTTATGAATATTCAAATTTTGGACGTTTTATAGAAAACATACAAGCATTTGATAAAAAAGGAAATCTCTTAAAGCTTATATCAATTGATGAAAACAGTTGGGAAATTTTAGGTGCAAATAGATTAGCTAAAATTACTTATTTGGCTAATGACACTTTCGACGGACCAAATGGAAATGAAATTTATCCTATGGGAGGAACGGATTTTCAGGAGGGTAGAATTTACCTTTTAAATCTTCATTCTATGATTGGTTATTTTGAAGGAAGAAAGGAAAATGCATATAAATTGAGTATAAATTCCCCAAAAAACCTTGAAGCATTTACTTCCCTGTCTGTTATTTCAAAAAGTGATAGTTTAGATGTATTTGATGCGAAACGTTATTTTCACATTATTGATAATCCCATACTATATAGTAAACCAAATGCGATTTCTTTTGATTTAGATGAAATTAAGGTAGGTCTTGCAATTTATTCCCCAACAGATACTCACCAAGCTAAAGCATACCAACCTGCAATTGAAAAAATGATGAAAGCTCAAAAAGCATTTCTAGGCGATGCTAATGATACCTCTAGTTACGATATCCTTTTGCATTTGATGGATATGGATGCTCTTAAATACTTTGGAGGGATGATGGGTGCTTTAGAACATCATACTTCCACAACAGTTGTTTTTGCTGATGCAATGGGTCCAGGAGAGATTACACAAAATTTAATTGATGTCGTTTCTCATGAGTTTTTCCATACTCTTACTCCACTTAATGTTCATTCGGAGGAAATACATAATTTTGAATATAACCGTCCTTTGATGTCAAAACATCTTTGGATGTATGAGGGTACAACAGAATATTTTGCAAATTTATTTCAAATAAATCAAGGGCTAATCGAATCTTCTGATTTTTACAACCGAATTATTGAAAAAGTAAATCTTGCTAAAAACTATGACGATAATATGTCATTCACAGAAATGAGTGCAGGTATTGTTAATGAACCCTATCAATCTAATTATGGCAATGTGTATCAAAAAGGTACTTTAATCAATATGTGCTTGGATATTTTGATTCGTGAAAAGAGTGGGGGATCTAAGGGGATTCTTTGGGTAATGAAAAATTTAGCAAAAAAATACGGTAAGGATATACCTTTCAAGGATGACCAATTAATCGAAGAAATTATATCTATGACATATGCAGAAGTTGGCGAATTTTTTGATAATCATATAATTGGAACAACTCCGATAGATTACAATTACTATTTTACAAAAGTTGGATTGATTAATGGAGAAGTTGAAATGCCGTTAAGATCTATTATATTTAGTGAGGGAACTAAATTGTTTTTTAGTTCTCAGCCAAATCCTTCAGGGGAACTCCAGTTTATTGTAAATCAGCTAAATCAGTCCATTGAAAAAATTGGTCTTCAAATTGGTGATGTCCTTTTAGGTATAAATGGAGAACTATTCCCAGAAATTAATCAAGAAAACTCAGAAAAAATTAATGAAATGCTTACTAAAAGTTTTGGCTGGGATGAAGATAAAGAAATTACATTGACAGTAAAACGAAATGATGAAACACTTAATTTGACTGGCAAAGTAGGCAACCCAACATATCCTGAAACAGGACTATTAGAAGACCCTAAAGCAGATGTAAATATAATTAATCTACGCAATTCTTGGATGTTTAAATAGCAATTAAACTGTTTTATATTTTCACTTGATAGGTACAAATTATTTTATTATGTACTTTACATTAAGATATATAAATTATTTACTATAATTTATGTTATGTAAAATACAAATAAATAAAGGTTTTATTGTAAATTGACATCGATAAAAACTACTCTATTATGAAAGCTTTAAAAATTATTATTGGTGTTTTCGTCAGTTTACTTGTTTTTGCTGGCTTATTCTTTGTTTATTCGTTGTATCTCAATCCCAAAAGCCCCTCAAGTTCAGTGGAATACATTGATGGCGATAAAGAAATTACAGTACGTTATTATCGTCCTTTTAAAAAGGATCGACTTATTTTCGGCGATTCTGTAGATGGTGCTTTGGTTCCCTATGGGGTCTATTGGCGTTTGGGTGCGAATTTGACCACCAAATTAAAAACCAATCAAGATTTAGATTTTGCAGGACGTACACTTCC
>JAQWNZ010000057.1 GCA_029246125.1 Flavobacteriaceae bacterium | reverse complement strand
TGATGCATGAATTTTTGATACCCAAGCATAATCAGGAATTCCTTTAATTCGATCTTTTAGATTGTTCCAACTTCCTCCACCATTCATAGAAAGCTGAACATTGCCATCATCGGTTCCTGCCCATATTACACCTTTTTGTATAGGAGATTCGGCAATATATAAAACTGTACAATGGAATTCAGCAGCTGTATTATCCTGATAAATTGTTCCTCCCGAGGTTAGTTGTTTGGATTTATCATTTGTAGTCAAATCTGGGCTTATAACTTCCCATGAATTACCTCTATCCTGAGATTTAAATATCACATTTCCCCCAATGTATACTGTTTCAGAATCATGAGGAGAGATATGAATCGGGGAATCCCAATTGAATCTATATTTGTGTTTTTCTATCGCATCACCAGCTGATCCAACAATTTTTGGATATGGATGTATAGTTTGAACATTTCCATAGCGACTATCAACTAAAAAAGGAACTCCACCTTGAAGATTTGTGTAAACCAAGTGCTCATTTCCAGGAATTGGTTCGGCAAAATAACCATCACCATAAGCAAGTCCTTTCCAATGGCGTTTCAATATACCTGCTCCATACAAGGAATTACTAGGCCCAACCCAAGTCCCATTATCTTGTAAACCTCCGTAAACATTGTAAGGTTCTAAATTATCAATTTGAAGTTGATAAAATTGAGAGAGTTCAATGTTATTTATAATTTCCCATGTGTCACCACCATCAAATGATCTTTGGAAACCACCATCACTTCCATTTAAAATATAATTTGAATTTTCGGGATCTATCCACAGAGCCTGGTGATCTCCATGAACTGTTTTAGCTACTTGATTCCAGTTTTGACCGCTGTCTTTTGATCGACTTAGTCTTCCAGAAATCGAAAAAAGAATATTCGAATTATTTGGATCCACACGCACATCACTATAGTAAAAAGGTCTAAAATTGATATTTGGGTCGTCATTAACAAGCTTCCAGTTTTCGCCTTTATTTTCAGATTTAAATGCTGTTCCTCCACCTTCAAATTCGGTCATTAAATAAACTATACTAGGATCACTTTGAGCAATATGTATTCCTGGACGGGCCATATCTGTTTTAGGTAAACCTTTCATGATTTTTTCCCATGTAGAGCCACCATCCATAGTTTTATAAATAGCAGTATTTTTTCCTCCGTCGTCAAATCTCCAAGGCTTTCTTCTAAATGTCCACATCCCAGCATACATGATTCTTGGATTATCATTTTCCATTGCGATATCCGAACAGCCTGTATTCTCATCAATGAAAAGGATTTTACTCCAGCTCTTTCCTCCGTCTGTAGTTTTAAAAACACCCCTTTCTTTGTTCGCTCCCCATTCTTTTCCTAAGGCACAAACACATGCGATATCAGGATTATTAGGATCAACAACTATACGTTTTATTCTCTCTGTTTTTTTAAGACCTAAGTGTTTCCATGATTTTCCTGCATCCACAGATCTATATACACCCCATCCATAACCAACACTATTTCGAGGGTCACCCTCACCAGTTCCAACCCAGAGAACGTTATTGTCAGAAGGAGCAATAGTTAGTGCTCCAATGGAATAAGCCCTTTGGTTTTCAAAAATTGGTTCAAAACTCACCCCACCATCAACGGTTTTATGAATTCCACCATCAGCACCACTTACATAAAAAGTTGAAGGATCTCCGGGTATTCCATCTATATCAGTTACCCTACCCCCCATGTTAGCTGGACCTATAGCCCTCCAGGAATAATTCTGAAGCATTTCAGATTTCGATTGTGCGTTGTTTTGGGCGATAACATTACTATTAAGGCTTGATAAAATAAATAAGCTAATCAAGCAAAAAGAATATATATTTAAGTTTAACATAATCATAAAATATTTAGTTTATAATAATTTTAAAAACCCCAGTTTTTGAGCCTGTGATTTCTTGGGGCAGTTTTTTTTAGTCTGTCTTTTATTTTTTCAAGATACATGGTATTGTAACGAAGCCTAGAAATGTAGTTTGGATTGTCTTGATCACCATTCCAACAATGCTCGGCATTATTTCCATAATCAACCTCTCCGCTGTAATAGGGATCTTGAGTATTTTCTAAAAATTTTTCAGTCAAAACAACTGCATTGTTTAGATAATAATTATCCATATCTCCGCAGTAGATATTTATTTTTCCTTCAAGATCTTTACCTATTTTATTCCAATCTCGTTCAATTATATATCTAAGGTCATAATTTTCTCGCCAATAGTTGGCCACATCATGATCAATTTTACCTGTAAGTTTATCCCATATAGGTTTTGGATATCCGTCCTCTCCAACTGGAGAATACACAGCTTGCCAAATATCCCATTGATCACCTGATCTTCCTTTATCTCCTAGTATATATTCTCTTCGATTCATATCAATCAATTGAGCTTTAATATGTCCTTTACCATCTCTCATTCCAGGGCGAAGTGTTTTTCTAAAGTTACCACTTTTGTAATATGCATTATCATCTTTATAAATATCAACAACGGTATAGGCCCTGAAATCAATTGGATCTGGGCAGGCAGCAAAACATCCATTATACTGATCAGGATAAAATACCTGAACAGCCAAAGCTTCCCAACCACCGGTTGACCCTCCATACAAAAAGCGCCCCCAACCTTCTCCAACACCATTGAACATTTCTTCAATTTTGGGGATAAGCTCATAAGTAATTGCATCTCCATAAGGGCCAAGATTAGCAGAATTCACAGCATAGGAATCATCATAGTATGGGTTTTGATGTTGGATTTCTATAACTAGAAATCTTGGAAAATCTTTTGAAACCCAGTTTTTGTAAAAATCATAAGCTTCTTTTTCTTGTATGTATTTGTATCCAGTTATACCAAATCTACTGGTGAATATGCTATCTTTTTTAGGCGCAGTAGGAGGGGAGGTTCTAAATCCACCAATTGTTTTAGGGAAATGTCCATGAAAAACCATTAATGGATATTGTGTTTTATTTTCTTTATTAAACCCTTCAGGAATTAGGACATTAGCTTGAAGATACATAGGCCTTCCCCAGAATTCTGAAAGCATTTTACTTTTAATCTTAACGTGCTTAATGTATTCAGAATCCTCAGCAGGTTTAATGGGTGGGATTTCTTCAGTAATTTCAATTTTTACTGTATTTTTTAAGTTTTTATTGAAATCTATTTTGAATGGTTTACTGTACAAGTTTTTAGGACTGATATTCCATTTTTGGCCTTCTCCCTGGTCCATTGGAAGTTGAACTGTTTTTCCATTTGACAGATTGAAGGTATCGTATTTATGAAGTAAGGCTTGAACAAAATAAGTTCCTGATTCAAGTTCACTTAAGTTATCAATTGGGTAGGCCAATGAGGAAGAAGTAAATAATTGTTTTTGGTCTGATCTCCATTGATTAACATTTTTTCCAATAAGTATTCCTGTTTCATCAGAATCATTAATTTGAAAACGAGGCTCTTTAAGTGTGTCTTTAGCGATAATTAACAAAAGCCGACCATCATAACCATCCAATTCCAATGATGAATCATAGGTAATTTCGAATAAAGCAGTCTCTTTAGAATTGCATCCTATTAATACTGAAGCAATAATAAATGTAGCTAGAAAAGCCCCAAAAATATTTTTTATCTCATTCATAATTACATTATTAAACTCCAATTTAATTAAAAAAATTATTATAATAAGAATTTCCATATTTGAGACCAAAAGAATTTATTAAATTGAAAAAAAAAATTGAAAAACTCATTTATCCTAATTATACTATTATTCTCTTTAAATAATTATTCACAGGACTATGTGAGAACCATAATTGGGGATAGTGTTAATAAAAGCACTAAATTAAAATCAGACCGTTTTAGATCAATGTGGGATGGTAAAATTAAAGGTGAAAAATATGATAGTCCTGATTTTAGTTCAGGTGAAGTAAATGGAGATGTATTACTTCTTCGATACAATCTTTATAACGATGAATTTGAATCAAAAAAAACAATTAATGGAAGTACGCACTTTGTTGAAAGAACTCTTTCCAAGGTTGTTATTTATAAGACTAACAAGCACTTTTTTTTACCCTATTACTATAGGGGGGGTAAAAACTTTAACGTTGGATATCTTTCTTTAATAAAAGAACTTGATTCCATAAGGCTTTATAGAAAAGATGAAGTTAAATTTCAACCTGCAACTTTTTCACCTACTACAATTGAGATAGGTTTTCCACCAAGATTTATTAAAAGAAAACTATTTTTCATTCAAAAAAAAGAAGCTACCCCAATCCAAATTGGTAAGCGTAAAATGATAAAGCTGATAGAATCTTTATCTTTAGATATTGAGCTTAAATGAGTAGAGATTAATAATAAATCACCAAATTAGATGGAATACAAAAGTCCTGAAAAAACTAATCAAATTAATTCCTATATTTTATTATTAGATTCCAATGACAAATGACACATGAAATTAAAAATCTTGTAGGAATTATCTGGAAAGCTCAGAAACTAGGGATAAAATCAGTTTTAGCTACTGTCGTTGCTCTGGAGGGATCTTCCTATCGTAGACCGGGAGTTCGTATGTTGATTCAAGAGAATGGTCAAATACATGGAGCAATAAGTGGAGGTTGCGTAGAAAAGGAAGTAGAACGTCAAGCACAATTCGTTTTAAAAATGAATATCCCCAAAATTATGACCTACGATGGTCGTTTTCGATTGGGATGCGAAGGGATTATTTACATACTCATTGAACCAGTTAAAATAACTCAGGATATGAAATCGCAATTTGATATTGTATTTAATAAACGTTTAGCCTTTAAAAGTGAATCATTTTATTCTATTGAAGAAGGGGCAAATAAATCCTTTGGGACACAATTTTATCTATCAGGAAAAAGATATACATTGAAAGAAGATTTTACTGATTCAAATCAATTGAAGTGTTTCGAACAAAATTTCAGCCCTCTGTTTCAACTATATTTATTTGGAGCAGAATATGATACTGTACGTCTGTGTAAAGCTGCTTCTGATCTAGGTTGGAATGTTACCGTTGTTGTCTCGCCAGATGAAGAGAAAACCAAAGCTTTTTTTGGGGAAGTGAATGAATTTATTACTCCTACATTTGAGACTTTAGATACAACTCTAATTGATGATCAAACTGCTGTAATCCTTATGACTCACAGTTTCAATAAAGACGTACAATACCTTTTAGCCTTAGCTAACACCCATCCTGCATATTTTGGTGTTTTAGGACCCAAACACAGAAGGGAACGTTTGTTGGAAAAAGCTTTGGATTTCAACACTGAATTATCTGTCGATTTTTTAGAGCGACTTCATGGTCCTGTTGGAATCAATATAGGTGCCGAAAGTGCTGAAGAAATAGCAGTGTCAATCTTGGCAGAAATTTTAAGTGTTGTACGAAATCAAAAACCGGTCCAATTAAAAGAAAAATTAGGAAATATTCATGACTAATATCCCTCATGTTTTATTGGCAGCAGGACCTTCAAAGCGAATGGGACAACCCAAACAACTTCTAAGCTGGAAAAATAAAAGCCTTATCCAATTTCAAGTAGAAACTATTTTGCCAACAACAGAAAAACTTTATGTAATTTTAGGTGCCTTTACATCACTTATTCACCCCCTTTTAAAAGACTACAAAGTAGAACTTATCCAATTTGATCAATGGGAAAAAGGAATGGGTAATTCTTTGGCATATGGGATTCAAAAAATTCTATACCTAAACCCCAAAATAGAAGGAATTCTTATTTCATTAATTGATCAGCCTTTAGTTAGCACCTCTCATTATTTAGATATGAGAGCTACCTTTAAAAAAGGTAAAAATCAAATCATTGCTTCAGAGTCAGACTCTGGTTGGTCTGGGGTTCCTGTATTATTTGATGCATGTTATTTTAATGAATTGCAAAAGTTAAGCGGGGAAGAGGGTGCTAAATTAATATTGAAAAAAAATGAAGCTGATACAATTCTGATCAACGCAGGAAACAAATTGATTGATATGGATACTCCAGAAGTTTATCGAAAGCTATTCAAAAAATTTAACCTCCAATAGTGATCATACTCCGGTTTTGGCGGTGATGATTTAGGTCTTCAAAAAGTTCAGGACTCCGCATCCCAGAACGAATTTCAAATTTTTTATTTATGTTTTGGCGGATTATGGGTTCCAAATCTTCCTTATTTCTTAGTGCCGTAAGTAAATCATTTTCTTTTTCAGAAAACAAACAATTTTTTAATTTGCCATTAGCTGTAAGACGAATCCGGTTGCATTTATCGCAAAAGGGATTAGTTACGGTGCTAATTATAGCAAACGTACCTTTGTGTCCCTTAATAGCATAGTTTTTTGCTGTATCGTTTGGAGCATCTTGAAGCCGAATAATTTGATCGGTAGAGTAGGCGCTTTGAACTTTTTCCATGATTTCTTGATAAGAAACCGTTTTTTCACGTTTCCACTGGTTGCCATCAAAAGGCATAAATTCGATGAAACGAAAAGCAACAGGTTGATCTCTAGTAAAAGCTATAAAGTCAAGAATTTCATCCTCGTTTACTCCACGCATTAGAACTGCATTAATCTTCACAATAAACCCTTGTTCAATAAGTTTTAAGATGTTTTGGTATACACGATTAAAATAATTTCTAAAGGTGATGTCATGAAACCGGTCAGCATTAAGAGTATCCAAACTGATGTTGATGGTTTTCACTCTAGCTTTTTTTAGTTGCTGAAAATGACGGTCGATGGAAACAGCATTACTTGTTAGGGAGAGCTCTACATCCAAAGTTGAAAGCAACTTAAGAATTCTCTGGAAATCCTTTCTAACCAGTGGCTCTCCACCAGTAAGCCTAATTTTAGTTACACCAAATTTGACAAAGGTTTTAGCAATACTAAAAATCTCTTCGGCATTCATCAAATGCTGTGCTGGGCTAAGTTGAACTCCATCTGCAGGCATACAATATGAACACCTTAAATTACACCTTTCGGTAAGCGAAATTCTTAGATAGTTGTGGTGCCTATCAAACGAATCTGTTAAAGGAGATTTTAGCTGATTCATAGTTAGTGTTGAGCGCCTTTTATTATGTCGAAAAGATGTAAAGCTTCGGGGAAAACAGCATTTAAAGATTCAACTGCTCCTTTTGTTGATCCGGGTAAAGACATTACTAAACTTGTTCCAGCCATGCCTACAACACTTCTTGACAATGCTGCATATGACGTTCGGTCTTGACCGTATTTTCGAATAGCTTCTTCCATACCTGGAATCCGTTTATCTATTAAAGGTGTAATTGCCTCTGGAGTTTGATCTCTAGGAGAAAGTCCTGTTCCACCTACAAAAATAATGAGTGATGTTTTCGCTTCAACTTGTTTTTTGAGTTGAGCTTGAATTTTATCTATTTCGTCTGGAATAATAGAATTATTTACAACTTTAACTTTCCAATTCTCTAAACTTTTTATGACCTCTTTTCCAGCTCGATCTTTTTTTTCTCCTTTTGAAACTGTATCTGAACAGACAGTAACAGACCCACTGACTGATGCCTTTACTTTGAATCGGTCACTTTTCCCACCTTTTTTTGAAATCAGCCTTATAGCACAAATCTCAACACCCTTGTCAAGTGGTTTTAACATGTCATACATATTTAAAGCAACAATACTGGCTCCATGCATGGCTTCAACCTCAACACCTGTTTTGTAAATGGTCTTTAGTGTACAGGAAATTTTTATTTCTAATCCGCTAATTTCAAATTCAAAACCTGCAAACTCAATGGGTAAAGGATGGCAGTCAGGCAACAATTCAGGCGTTTTCTTTATCCCTAATAATCCTGCTGCACGACTCATTTCAAAAACATCCCCTTTCGGAACACTTTTATTTAGAATCGATTGAATCGTCGCTTCTTTACTTACGGTGAGTATGGCTTCAGCTGTTGCGAGACGAAGAGTATTTTTTTTACCTGTAATATCAACCATAACTATTGATTAACTTTCCATTGATGTGATTTATCTTCAAAAAGCTCTTTACCAAAAATGGGAAGTTTTTCTTTAATATCATTTACAATTTCACTCAAACTTTCAAAAACAGGAGGTCGATGTGAACTTGAAACAAATACAAAAAAACAAATTTCACCAGCTTTTACAGTACCAAGACTATGGTATATGTGCATACAACTTAAATCATGTTTTGAAAATGCGGCCTCCCGAATTTCGTGGCATAGTTGATTTGCAATTTCTTTCTGAGCGGAATAGTCAATTGCACTAATCGTTTTTCCATTGATTTGATCAGCTCTTACTTGACCTAAAAAAATGTTGTGAGCGCCAATCTTAGTTTTGTGTTGATGATGCCCAATAGATTCTGCAATTGTTTTTGGAGAAATTGCTCCTTCAATAAATATATTTTTGATTTTACGTATCATTATAGTTCACAATTTTTTCTACCCATTCATTGAGTTGCGCTGCCCCCTCTTTAAGACTAAAACAATTTCCTATACCTTTATTTTTCATTTTTTTCACATAAGCCCTACTTCTTTTCCCTGTTTTACAAAAAGCAATTATTTTTTGCTTATTATCTAGAAGTAAATCTAGAGAAACAGAAGAACTTAAGGGATTTAAATGACTTAGACTCGGCAATTCATCTTCTTCCCGAACATCAATCCACTTTATTTTATCCTCTGATGAAAGCTGAGATAAAGATACTTCAAAATCAATAAAGCAATCTTGATTCTCAATTGGAATTGCTTTCCCTTGTTTTTTAATTTGATCAATTTCTTTTTGATTCTTTTCAAAATCTAAAAGAGTGTTTTGATGACTTAATAGATTTACACAAAGTAATTTACCACTAAGGACTTCCCCTAATCCTAAAATAACTTTGATGGCTTCAGTCGCTTGATAGACTCCAATGATTCCTGGCACTACTCCTAGTATACCAACCTCACTACAGTTTGGAATTTCTCCGACTTGAGGTGGATAAGGGAATAGGCAGCGGTAGCTAGGACCGTTGTTGTAATTGAAAACAGAAACTTGACCTTCAAATTTATATAAAGCCCCATAGATCATGACTTTATTAAGTAAAACACACAAATCACTGATTAAATAGCGGGTGTAAAAGTTATCTGTTCCGTCTATTATAATATCAAAAACGGATATATATTGCTCAGCGTTTTCATGTGTTAAAGCAAAAGGAAATGTAAGCACTTTCACATCAGGATTTAAGGTTTTTAAATATTTTTTAGCTCTTAAAACTTTATTTTTCCCTAGATCGTTTTCATTAAAAAGAATTTGACGTTGAAGATTTGAAATACTAATATGGTCAGGATCCATTATACCCAGAGTGCCAACACCTGCAGCAGTCAAATATTGAAGGGCTGGGCAGCCCAAACCACCTGCACCAATAACAAGAATTTTAGCCTTTTTAATTTTTTCCTGACCGTTTGGGCCTATTTCACTGAGCTGTATATGTCTTTGATAACGAGTTTCCATAATCATCCTCCAGAAAAAGGGGGTAATAAATCGATAAGATTTCCACTTAATGGACTTGAATCAATATCGATTTTATTGTTTTGAGCCATTTTAAAATGCACATGATTGAGTTTTGGATATTGTTTCAATAAAAAATTCCTCAAGTTCCCAAGAGACTCAAATGAATCAGTTAAAACTTCTTCTTTTTTTCCGGTTGCTTCTTGCAATTGTCCGAAATAACGTAGCTTCATTTCCATATCAAAACAATATAAGCTTAATTCCAGCTGAGGCCAACACCAAGGCTAGAAAATATTCTAACCGTCTGTTTTTCCATTGTTGACTTCCATAGTAACTTCCTAAAAATCCACCTGCGAATGCTAAGCTGACCAAAATAAAAGAATTAGTATTAATATTTATTCCACTTAATAGTTGCCCCAGAAATCCAGAGGCAGAATTCACCCATATAAATAAGGCTGATACAGCAGCTGCTTCTTTCATTTTGCCCCAATGAAATAATAAAATGACTGGGGTGAGAATGATCCCACCCCCTATTCCAATTAAGCCTGATAAAAATCCAATAATGACGCCTATTAACAAAGCAAGTAGCACGGGTATTTTTTTAGTTTTTAGATCAGAAGTCTCTTTTTTAAATAGCATTCTTGCGATAGCAAAAAATAAAATAAGCCCTAAAAATTTATTATATAATGAAGGGTCCAAGGACAAGAGTCCTCCAATAAATGCAGCAGGTATTGAGCCTAAGGCAAAATATAAAAAAAGGTGTTTGTTAAAATGTCCTGCTTTGAAGTATTGATAGAATGCAATCCCAGCGACAAATAAATTGAGTAATAGTGCAGTTTGTTTCATCATAACACTAGGAAATGAAAAGATAGCCATTAACGCTAAATATCCACTTGCACCGCCGTGTCCAACAGTAGAGTATAAAAACGCAACCATAGGTATAAGTAGATAAAATAAATAGGATTCGCTGATTATAATCATTTTTTAGTTTAAGATTGAGTTGGGTAGAAGTAATGTTTCAACCATTGACCCTTTTTTTAATAGAATATCCTGCTCAGGAATATAGACCAGTGCATTGGCCATTGCAAAACTTACCAACATAGAGGAATGCTGCCTATCCAAAATACGGACAGTTTTATTTTGAACAGTTGCTTTTAAAAAGAGTGCTCTAGGTTCAACAGATTTAAAATCATGTTCAATAGGTATAGATAAACGAATCAGACCATCACTTTTACCCCCTTTTAATCTGTTAAGTAAGGGAAGAACGTATACATAAAAACAACTCAGCGTAGAGGCAGGATTTCCAGGGAGAGCAAAAACAAAGACTCGTTCTTTCTTTCCAAAAAATAAAGGTTTTCCTGGACGTTGTCTGACCTTATAAAAAATTTCTTTGACTTCTAATTCTTTTAAGGCCTGTTTTACAAAATCATAATCCCCTACGGAAATCCCCCCTGAAACTAATACCACATCAGTATTAAAAAAAGCTTTTTTAAGATTAGTAGTAGTTGCTTTTAAACTGTCTTCTGTAAAGGAAATAAGTTGGGTTTCTATTCCTTGATGGATCAAAGCTGATTGAAGTAATATACTATTGCTCTCATAAATTTTTCCTCTTGTGAGTTTTTCAGATGAAGGAATAAGTTCATTACCAGTTATAATTATAGTCACTTTGGGTAATCGCACCACTTCCACCTCGTCTATTCCTAAGCTTTTTAAAAAAGCCAAACCTGAGGCTTGAAGAAGTTGTCCTTTTTCAAGTGGAAAGTCTTCTTTTTTAACTTGAGATCCTACAAGGCGGATATTTTGCCCCTTATTGACTGGAGTTTCAATTGTAAGTGTATCCTGCTTACGAATCGTTTTCTCCTGCATTATTACGGCATCTGCATTATCAGGAACTACAGCTCCTGTAAAAATACGTACACATTCACCGATCTTAAGAGAAGGGTTTGTGGCATCACCAGCTTTAATCTCATCAACAATTGAATAGATGTTTGATTGATGCAAGCACAATGCATATCCATCCATAGAAGACAGCCTAAAACTTGGCAGATCAATAGGGGCTTTAACAGCTTTTGCCAAATTTCTATTAAGACATTGGTTGATTGGAAGTATTTCTGATTCCTCTAGAGGAAAGCTATTTTCTAATACTAAAGCAAGTGCTTCTTCTACTGTTATCATGAATAAATAATTTAAACATTGATCCTACTTAATAAATCTCTGTCTAAATATTACATCAAATAAATGTTTTATCCAACTATTTGTTTATCGGTGATAAAAGGTTGATTATAATATCTTCTTCCTGAGGCACGATAAAGTGCATTAGCGAGAGCTCCAATTACTGGAGGGAAAGTAGGTTCACCCAAACCAGTAGGTGCAATATCATTTTTAACAAAATCTACTTGAATTTTTTTTGGTGCTTCAGAATGTCTAATTAGTCTATAGGTATCAAAATTTTGTTGCTCTGGCCTACCATCTTTGAAACTCATTGAACTATAAAGTGCATGCCCAATTCCGTCAATAAGTCCCCCTTCTGATAAATTTCTTGCAGCATCAGGATTAACTACAATACCACAATCAACTGTACAATAAATTTTATCGACAATCGGATTACCGTTTTGAATTTTGATGTCTAAAACATTTGCAACATATGAATTATGACAAAAATAAGCTGAAACTCCTCTGTGAATTCCCTCTGGCGGATTAACCCAATTAGACTTTTCTCTAACTAATTCAAGAACACCTGCATATCGAGATGCATCATAGTCATTATTCTTGCCAACAGGATTTTCCTTTGCTTTTTGTAATAGATCTAGTCTGAATTGAATAGGATCCTTTTTAGCGATTTCAGCCACTTCATCAAGAAAGGATTGTTCAGCTCCAGCAATAAAATTTGAGCGAGGTGCTCTGAAAGCCCCTACAGAGATATTTGATTTTAATTCCCATGATTCTGCCAAATAATGATCAACTGCTCCTGCTGGAAACCTATTTGCTGCTAGGGGGCTTTCGGGAATTCCTCCAGCTTTTACGTGAAAAGCAATTAAATTATTCTTTTCATCTAAAGCTGCTCTATAAGTAGCTCTATATGTAGGGCGATAAGTGCCCTGGGTTATATCGTCTTCTCTTGTATAGATTAATTTTATTGGAGATTTCATGGTTTTCGATATTACAGCAGCTTCGGTTAGGAAGTGACCGTATAATCTTCGTCCAAATCCACCACCCATTCGAGTCATTTGAATATCAATTTTTTCTAATGGCATTTTAAGTCGGCTAGAAACACTTTTTTCCATAGCCTCTGGAGTTTGAATTGGACCAACCAAAATAGCATTTTCATCTGTGACATCAGCAAAAAAGTTCATAGGCTCCATAGTGTTGTGGGCCAGATAGGGGCAGGTGTATGTTCTTTCAATAATTTTAGCTGCTTTTTTGAACATGGCTCCCGGGTTTCCATCTTGACGAACTATTTGTGTTTTTTTATTGTCCATGGAGGCCATCATTTTCATATGATCTGAAGTATTTTCTAAGCCCTCTGGAATTGTATTAGTAAATTCACCTGACCAGCCCTGAACTTTTTCAGTTTTTTCAGGAGCTACTTCCCATTCTACTTGAAGTTCTTTTTTAGCTTTCATTACTTGCCATGTGGTTTCACCAACTATAACGGCAATTTCATTAAACGAGTCTATATCACACCATTGTTTTGAATAGTCTTGCAACTGTGTTTTTATCGAAAATACATCTTTTATACCTGGCATATTTTTGATTTTACTAGTGTTCATCGATTTAAATTGCATTCCAAAGGCAGGTGGATGAACAATCATGGCAATTAACATTTCATCCACTGAGTAATCTAATCCATAAAGAGGCTTTCCAGTAATTATTTTTGACCCATCTACATTTTTTCTAGAAGTCCCAATAATTTTAAAATCCGAGATTTCTTTAAGAAATACCTCTTTAGGAATATCCATTTTAGATGCTAAGGAAGCCATTGATCCAAAACCTGATTTCTTACCAGAAGCTTTGTGAAAAAGCTCTCCATTACTAGTAGTAATTTCATTTTTACTAACACCCCAAGTTTGAGCTGCAGCAGCAACCAACATTGCCTTTGCAGTAGCACCAGCCATTCTCAGACTGTTCCATCCTTGACGGATGGATTGACTTCCACCAGCTATTTGTCTTTTGAAAATAGAAGTATCCAGTGGTGCCTGTTCTACAATTACATCGTCCCAATTAGCATCTAATTCTTCAGCTACAATCATAGGCATTGATGTTTTTATGTTTTGACCAATTTCCGGGTTTGGAGACATTATTGTAATTAAACCATTTTCACCAATTTTTAAAAAACCATTAATTTTAAACCACTCTTTAGGTAATGATTTTACTTGATTTGGTGTCATATCACATGAGGTAAGCCAATTAAAACTTAGCATTATTCCGCCTCCAGCAAGAGTGGTTCTTTTTATAAAAGAGCGTCTTCCAATTGATGTTTTTATGATTTTCATATGAATTTTTTATGATTTTGAGGCAGTTTTTATTGCTGCTTTTATTCGAGTATAAGTACCACATCTACATATATTTCCATTCATAGCAGAATCAATTTCATCGTCAGATGGATTCGGATTAACTTCCAAAAGTGCAGTGGCACTCATGATTTGACCAGATTGACAATATCCACATTGAGGGACATCGTGTTCTAGCCAGGCTTTTTGAACGGGATGGTTCCCGTTTTCAGACAGCCCCTCGATTGTAGTCACTTTATTTTTTCCAACAGAAGATATTGGTAATTGGCAAGAGCGCACCGCAGCCCCATTCAAATGAATTGTACATGCACCACACTGTGCAATCCCACACCCAAACTTTGTCCCTACAAGTTTTAATTTATCTCGTAGCACCCAAAGGATGGGTGTATTTGGATCAACCTTAACTTCTATATTTTTACCATTAACATTTAATTGAAACTCTTCCATGATTTAGTAACCTATTTTTAATCAGATCTTTATTCACCTAAATATAAAAAATTTCAGTTTTTGAAATTCCTTTAAAAACTGTTTTTTTATAATTTAAATTGATTATAAATTAGAAATTCAATTATCAAAAAACTTGATTTTAATTACTTTGGTTTATTGTTTCTTATGAAATTTAAAATTCTTGATTCTAGAAGAGGTAAAGTAAGAGTTCCTTTTTCAAGAATTTGTTCGTGGAATTCTCGAATATCAAACGCACTTCCTAATTCATTCTCAGCTAATTCTCTTAATTCACGAATTTTTAGCTCTCCAATTTTGTATGAAAGAGCTTGCCCTGGCCATGATATATATCTGTCAATTTCAGTATTAACTTCATGTATAGAGAGTGCAGTATTTTCAGTCATAAATTCTACAGCCCTTTGACGAGTCCAATCAAAGACGTGCATGCCCGTATCCACAACAAGCCTACAAGCACGCCACATTTCATAAGTTAATTTTCCAAAATGCTCATATGGTGTTGTGTAGATTCCCATTTCATTTGCTAGAAATTCAGTGTAGAGTCCCCAACCCTCACCATAAGCTGAGAGGTATAAGTTCCTCCTAAATTGAGGAATGCTTTTAGGAAGTTCCTGATTCAATGCCCCTTGTAGATGATGCCCTGGAACAGCTTCATGTGCTGTGAGGGAGGGAATAACATACAGAGGCCTACTAGGCAGGTTGAATGTATTAACCCAATAATATCCTGGATCAGTACTTTCTGGTGAAGTGCCAATATAGCGACCACCAGTGTATTTTGGTGCAATAGCGTCTGGTACTGGAGCAACACCATAAGGTTTTCTAGGTAATGTTTTAAAATATCGAGGCAATTGTTCATCTAGTTTTTTTGCAATATTTCGAGCGTGTTTAAGAAGTTCTTCTGGTGTTTTTGCATAGAATTGAGGATCGTTTCGAAGAAACATGATAAATTCCTTAAGTGTTCCTTTAAAATTTACTTCTTGAATAATTTCTTCCATTTGGGCTTTAATTCTAGCCACTTCATCAAGTCCTTTCTGATGAATTTCTTCTGGAGTTAATTCTAGAGTACTATAGTAATCTATTCGACTCTGGTAATATGCTCTTCCGTCCGGTATATCAGAAATACCAATTGATTTTCTGGTTTTTGGATAATATTCGTTCTCAAGAAAAGTTTTGACATATCGAAAACTTGGAATCACATCTTCTAAAATAATATTTTTTGCAGCAGTTTTAAGGGAGTCTTTCTCTCCCTGAGAAAGAGGATTTGGAAGGTTTAAAAAAGGGCTATAATAAAAATTTTCCTCAGCAGTAGCAGTTATGTGTTGTTCATAAGTTGATTCATATCCTTTGAAAATTACTAAGGGCTGACCCATTCCGGCTTCAAGTCCCTTTTTAATTAGTTCAGTTTGTTGTTTGATGAAAAGGGGTATAGCCTTTAGTAATTTTAGATAATTCACTGCATTTTTTTTACTAGTTATGGGTCGAACACGGTAAGTTAAGCTTGTATGAAATCCAGCATCAGAAAGAATTGGATTCCAATGCATTTTGAATTTGTATTTGGTTATCGCCTCATTTAAAACAAATTCAAGAAGTTTGAATGAAATTTTATCATCTTCAGTAAAATTTTTAGCATTAATTTTTTTTAATTGAGTTAAAAGGGAATCACAAAAAGTTGCCTGTTTTTCAAATCGGTACTCACTGTGGTCTCCAAGCGGATAATCCGTATTAGGGTCTTTTTTATAATCTTGATAAGTTTCAATCAATGAATTAAGTTCTTGTTCTGGCGTTGAATTGTTGCATGCGACAATTAAAATCAAAGCAGCTGTAAAAAGTAAGTTTTTCATTTATAAAAAATAATAATATTAAGGAGAATGAGTTATTAAAAATTCACTTATTCCTTGAAATTAAAAGGTACAATTTTTAATTATCTATTAAAAAAAATCATTTCCTCTTGATACTAAAAAGCTTAAGTTTGATATCATCTAAACCATCATCGTCAAAAGGGTGTTCCATTTGATCTTGGATATTGTAAAGGGATATTAAAATAAACTCACTAAGTATTACAATAAAAAAAGTTAACCAGCTAGGATTATCGATTCCTATTTTATTAATAATCGTAGGGGTGTAGATAACCGGAAAAATATATATAAAAATGAGACAGTAAGCTTTCAAACTTATTGGTGTTCGGTGAGAGTGGATAGCTATTAAGTTATCTGCACTATCCAAAACGTCTTTGAGAAAGCGAAAAATTTTTTCTCTAGATCCTCCTGTTATTGTATCACTATTTTTTCTCATATAATCCAAAAAATCTTCGTATGCATTATCAAATTCTGAAGGATCTTCATTTTTAGTAGTTAAATGATTGTAGAGTGCGCTGTTAAGTATGTTTATTTTACTCTGACCATCAAGCTTAGCCCGATCATCTATTTTTGGTGAAAATTGAATTAAATTTTCAATTGTTTTTAAACCAGCTCGATACAAACTCAAATGTTCTAGTGCTTTTTCTCTTCTTCTAAATGCTCCACGAATTGTGAAAACTAAAGGAAAAATAATAGCAATACTCATAAGGGTTAAGTCAATGTTATAAACCACCTTAAATTGATAGGCTACTAACGGTACAATTAGTGAGAGTATAAGTGTTATCAAAGTACGGTAATTCAGAATACTTAGGTATCTAGACATAAAGAAACATTTATTATATTTGAGTGAATTTATTAACTATATTATGAATAAACAAGTGTTATGTTCATTCATTTTGCTGTTCACGGGTCTACTCTCAGGGCAAAATACTCAAAAGTCAGATGAACTATATAAAGATCAAACACCTTTAGAAATTAAATTAGGATATTCTAATAAGGATTTAAATAGAAATACAGACGATTCTACTTTCATTACAACTTCTATGTCTTATTTTCATAATGATAAGTGGTTAGATATTGAGGTGAACCTTAGAGCTAGAGGAAATTTCCGTAGAAATAAATGTTACTTCCCCCCTGTGAAGATGAAAATCAAAAAGGCACAATATTCTGGAACACTTTTTGACGGGAATAAAACTATGAAACTGGTTATGCCATGTTTGATAGAAAATGAAAATAACGATAATGTTTTGCAAGAATTTATTGCTTACAAGATTTATGAAAAAATATCCCCTTTTCATTTTAAAACTAAAAGAGTTAATATAGAATTTACAGAACCTAGAGGTAAGAAAATGAAATCTTTTCAGCTGAAGGGGTTTTTAATTGAAGATGATAAAAGAGTAGCTAAACGTCATGAAGGGAAAGTAATGGAGCGTTTTATCCACCCAATGGCAATGCAACATCTAACTTCAGTTCAAAATGCCTTTTTTCAATATTTACTCGGAAATACTGACTTTTCTGTTGCATATCAACATAATGGAAAGTTACTTTATGTTAATAAAGAAATTATACCATTACCCTATGATTTTGATATGACAGGCTGGGTTAATCCAAGTTATGCTACAGTAAATACAACTTTAGGAATTAATTCAGTTAAGGACAGAAAATATAGAGGTTTTAAGAGAGAGAAACAATACTTTGATGAAGTAAGAGAGCAGTTTATTGATAAAAAAGATTCTATAATGTATATGGTAGGCTCTTACGAAAGCGAATTTTCAGATCCAAAAGAATTTCAAACTATGATAGAATTTATGGGTTCATTTTATGAGATTCTTGAAGATAATTCAAAATTTGAAAAATCGATTGTGGCCGAGGCTCGAACAAAATAGATAGCTAATTTTTAATAATTTCTAGCATTTTATCAAATATAGAAGTATTATCATATATACCTGAAAATAATTCAGAATTTGGGCCATAACTAAAAACAGGAACCATTGATCCACTATGTCCACCTGTTGAAAAATCAGCTTTAACACGAGATTTTTTTACATTTCCACCACTTAAAGAAAGACCTCCAGTTTCATGATCAGAGGTTACAATAATTAACGTATTTCCATCAGCTATAGCAAATTCTAAAGCTTTTGAAATAGCCGAATCAAATTCTTTAAGCTCAGAAAGAACATAGGTTAAAGAGTTATCATGTGCTCCCCAATCAATCTGTGAACTTTCTATCATCATAAAAAAAGGTCTTTCACTAGACATTTTTTTTAAACTTATTTCGGTGAGATCATCAAGACTAGGTTTTCTCCCTAAGGCTTTTGAAGGAGGCTTGCCTGGGTATGTCAAAAAGCCAATTTTTTTTGAAGAGGAATTTTTAAATTCATCAAAACTATCAATAAAAGTATAATCAGACATTTCCTCTAATAAATTTCTTTTGTCTTTCCTTTTATTGAAGTAATCCTTTCCACCTCCAACAAACAAATCAACGTCATGTTCACTTAATTGAAGTGCTATATCTTCATAATTATATCTTGATTGAACTTTAGCATAAAAAGATGCAGGTGTTGCATGGACTATTTCAGATGTAACAACAAGGCCAACATTGTATTTTTTTTCTTTACAAATTTCCAAAATACTTTTAGTCTTCTTATTATTTTCATCTATCCCTACAACTCTGTTAAGGGTTTTTACTCCTGAAGCCATTGCTGTTCCTGAGGCTGCAGAATCTGTAATCAAATAATTTAATGAATGAGTCTTTGATAATCCTATATACTCAAACTCTTCAAGTATGGTTTTATTGTTGTTGGCATACATCCCAGCAGTTATATGAGAAAGTCCCATTCCATCTCCAATCATGAGAATAATATTAGGTAATTTATCTTCTGATTGACCAAAACTAATGCTAGTAAAAAGCAAGAGAATAATATTTTTTTTCATTGTTTGACTATGAATTTTAAATTGAATCAAATATACAATTCCTTGTATTTTAAATTTAATTTTTAATTCTGAGTTTTGTTGTCATTTTAACCAAATCACAAATGATTATCTTTAACCTGTATAAATGATCGTGGAAAAATTTGTAGAACATCCGATAGATATTGTCGTTGCATGGGTAGATGGTAAAGACCCTGTACTTCAAAAAAAAAGACTAAATTTTATCAAATCTAATGACTTTTTTTTTCATCCAGGTTCTACTCAAACTCGTTTTCATTCCTTGAATGAAGTTAAATATTGTATTCTTTCGATATTAAAATTTGCACCCTTCGTACGAAATATTTTTATAGTTACTGATCAACAAGTCCCCAAAATTGATCGTTCTGTTAAAAAGTATTTTCCTGAACGAATCAATGATATTTCCATCGTTGATCATAAAGAGATATTTGAAGGATATGAGCAGCATATACCCACTTTTAATAGCATATGTATCAGCAATATGCTCTGGAGAATTAAAGGGCTATCAGATCAATTCGTTTATTTTAATGACGATATTTTTCTTTTAAGACATATTTCTCCTACAGATTGGTTTGTAGGTGATAAACCAGTCTTGCGAGGAAAGTGGAGCTTTCCTCCCTTTGAGCGTTTGTTGGTGGATGGATTGAAAGAAAAAGGCAATTGGCTTTTTTCTTCAAAAATAAATAAAGAACGTTTAGCTTCTTTTCAGGTAAACCAATGGAATGCCGCTAAAATGTTGGGGTTTAAGTGGCATTATTTTAGGTCAGGACATACCCCTTTGGCACTTAGTAAACAAACCTTAAAAAATTACTTTGATTCTAACCCCAAAATATTGGAAAACAATATTTCTTTTCGCTTCAGGAATTATTTTCAATTCAATACTGTTGCATTAGCTAATCATTTAGAGATTCAGTCAGGAAACAAAAATATGATGAAAACTCAAGCTATATATCTCCAACCGCATGACCGAGGAGAAGATTATGTTGATCATAAGTTTAATTTAGCAGAAATGAATGAAAACTTCCTTTTTATTTGTGTACAAAGTTTGGATTTAGCAAATAAACAAGATCAAGAAAAGGTAGTTCAAAAAATGAGAGGGTTACTTAAATTAGATTTGAAATGAAAAAAACAAAGACTATAGCAGTAATTTCAATGGTTCGAAGTGATACTTTTTTTGCCGATAAATGGATTACTTATTATGGAAGTCAGTTTGGGTTCGAAAATTTATATCTATTTATCGATGGTTTGGATCAAAAACTCCCAAGTCTCTCAAAAAAGATAAACTCTTATCAAATCCCTCATGTTGAATACAGCCGAGTAAAATCAGATCGAAAACGCTCAAGATATATTTCAAAATTTGCATGTGATTTATTTGTAAAGTATGAGATTGTTTTAGCTATGGATATTGATGAATTTCTAACAGTAGATCCTTTTCTAAAAATTTCCTTAAAAGACTATTTATCTAAAGACTTTAAAAGCAGTTCTTTGTCCGCACTAGGTTTAGATGTTGGTCAACATCCAAGTATTGAAAAGCCTATTGATTTAAGCAAACCTTTTCTTTCACAAAGGGCTTTTGCACAAGTTTCAGATCGTTACACTAAACCTATTGTTTCTTTTAAACCTTTACAATGGGGCTCTGGATTCCATCGAATAAAATGGAAAAACTTTACTATTGATAATAATTTATTTTTATTTCATTTTGGTTTAGTAGATCTCGCAAATGCTATAGAGAATACCCAAAATAAACAATTGCTTTCTACAGGTTGGAAAGGTCATTTTGACAGAAGATTTCAGCTTTACGAAATTATAAAAACCCAAAATGCTCAGGAGGGAGATTATTTCTTTAAAAAAGCACGAATGTTCTTTGCTACAAAAAGAAAATGGTATGCTTGGAATAAGCCCGCTCCTTTAAAAGGAAATGCTTTGATTCGAATTCCAAAACGATTTGAAAATTTGGTTTAGTGAGAAAATTCTTATTTATTTAATTTTAAAAAAAGCTAATGAAGAAAATCCAAATGGTGGATTTAAAAAGTCAGTATAACTTCATCAAAAAAGAAGTATCTGATAATATGTTGCAGGTCTTTGAGTCTTCTACTTTTGTCAATGGACCAATGGTAAAAGCTTTCCAGGCAGATATGGAAAACTACTTAAACGTCAAACATGTAATACCTTGTGCTAATGGTACAGATGCACTTCAGATTTCTTTAATGGGGTTTAATTTAGATCCAGGTGATGAGGTTATTACTTCTGATTTTACATTTGCTGCCACTGCTGAAGTTATATCATTATTGAAGTTAAAGCCTGTTTTAGTGGATGTAGATCCTCAGACATTTAATATTGATCCAGAAGCTGTTGAAAAGGCAATCACTTCAAAAACAAAAGCCATTATACCTGTCCATCTCTTTGGACAATGCGCCGCCATGGATTCCATTTTAGAGCTTGCAAAAAAATACGATTTATTTGTATTAGAAGACAATGCGCAAGCTATAGGAGCAACGCACACTTTTACTAATGGAAAAGAGGCTAAAACAGGGACTTTAGGGAATGTTGGTGCAACTTCCTTTTTTCCTTCAAAAAACTTAGGAGCTTATGGTGATGGGGGAGCTGTTTTAACAAATGACGATGAGTTGGCTCATTATATTAGGGCAATAGTAAATCATGGCATGTATAAGCGTTACTATCACGATGTGGTGGGTGTAAATTCTCGATTGGATACCCTTCAGGCATCGATATTAAAGGTGAAGTTACAATATTTAGATTTTTATAATGAACGACGAAAAGAAGCTGCAATACGATATTCAGATTATTTCAAAAATCATCAAAACCTCGTCACGCCACATATAGCAGGAGCTTGTAATTCTCATGTATTTCATCAGTATACTTTACGAGTTATTAATTCAGATAGAGATGCTTTGGTGGACTATTTAAATAAACGTGAAATACCTTGTGGTATATATTATCCAGTACCTCTTCACTCCCAAAAAGCCTATATAGACCCTAAGATTGATTCGGCAAATTTTCCAGTCACTAATCAATTAGTTAAAGAGGTTATCTCATTGCCCATGCATTCAGAACTAACGCATGATCAAATTGACTTCATAACTTCAACAGTTCTAGAATTCTTTACTTAAAAAGTTTATACACCTGAGCAGGTTTCAATACTTCTATCGATTTTTTTGACCAATCCTTGAAGTACTTTTCCAGGTCCAACTTCTGTGAAATGAGAAGCACCATCAGCAATCATTTGTTTAATACATTGAGTCCATTGAACCGGGGCAGTTAACTGAGCTATGAGATTTGTTCTAATTTTCTCAGGATCTGTTATTCCTGTAGCGGTTACATTTTGATAGACAGTACAATTCGGCGAGTGAAAGCTTGTGTTTTCAATGGCTTCTGCTAATCGATCTTTTGCTGGTGCCATCAACGGTGAATGAAATGCTCCACCAACAGGCAGTAAAATGGCTCTTCGAGCCCCTGCTTCTTTGAGAGCTTCACAGGCATTTTGAACTGATTGCAAAGTGCCAGAAATTACTATTTGTCCCGGACAATTGTAATTTGCTGGGATGACAATTCCTGTTATTGATTCACAAATTGATTCTACTTTTTCATCCTCTAAGCCTAAGATTGCTGCCATTGTTCCTGGCTCTTCATTGCAGGCATCTTGCATGGCTAAAGCTCTCTCAGTTACCAGTGAAAGGCCTTCTTCAAACCTAAAAACACCTGCTGCAACCAATGCAGAGAACTCTCCTAGGGAATGTCCTGCAACCATTTCTGGTCGGAAACGATTATTCATGACTTCACTTAGTATAGTTGAGTGTAAAAATATCGCGGGTTGTGTAACTTTTGTTTCTTTTAGTACTTGATCATCTTCACCAAACATAATTTCGGTAATATTAAAACCTAAAATTTCGTTTGCTTGATCAAAACGCTTTTTTGCTATGGAACTGTTTTCAAAAAGTTCTTTTCCCATCCCTGGAAATTGAGCTCCTTGTCCCGGAAAAATAAAGACTTTCATTATTTAATTTTTTTAAATTTCAGATACGAGTAATCATAAGGCTGGTTTTCTGAACCTAAATGTTTTTCTTCTTCAACAAGTTCCCAGTTTTTATAATCAATTTCTGGAAAGAATATATCGGCTTCAAAAGTTCCATGTACTCGTGTTAATTCAATACTATCTGCATGATACAGAAAAAGCTTATAAATTTCTCCACCTCCAATAATAAATGGTTGTGAATCTCCTTCTGTTAATTTTAAGGCTTCTTCGATTGTATGTACAACCCAGGCATTTTGTGCTTTATAGCCTTTATTTCTAGTTAAAATAATATTTTTTCTATTTGGTAGAGCTTTAGGCATGGATTCAAAAGTTTTTCTTCCCATAATTATAGAATGGCCTTGAGTAAGTCTTTTAAAACGCTTTAAGTCCTCTGAAAGGTGCCAAATCAATTGATTGTTTTTTCCAAGAGCATTATTTTCTGATACTGCGGCAATCAATGTAATTTCTTTTGAAGCTTCTGATTCATTCATTTTATTAAATGGTTATTTTTGAACTAAAATACACTTTATCGCAAACCTATGAACAAAGACCAATTTCCATTATTAACAAATACTAATTATCTCAATACCGCCTATGTAGGTTTAATGTCCTCTAAGTTGTATGAATTCAGAAGAATTCATGAAGAGGCCTACCTTCTAGAGGGAGGGGATTATTACAAGAAAGATGCTGATGAAAAGTTGGAATCCATTCATCAAAATTTTGCCACTTTTTTTGGTCTATCCTCTGATCGTAGCTTTGGGATTTCAAATTTTTCTTATGGAATTAGAATAGCTCTCTCATTTTTCTCCAAGGCTATGAAAGTTATTGTAATTGATGAAGATTATCCATCTTTGACTTCTGCATTTAAAGAGCAAGATTTTAATTTTACAATGATTCATATGCAGGCGAACTTAGAGAAAGCAATTGAGAATAAATTAAAATCAGAATCAATAGATATTTTGGCATTAAGTATTGTTCAGTATACAACCGGATTATTAATTGATCAAGATTTTTTAAAGCGCATAAAAATTGATTATCCTAACTTGATTATAATTGGTGATGGCACACAGTTCTTAGGAGCCCATGAATTTCATTTTGACGAATCACCTTTTGATATGGTTGTAGGGAGTGGCTACAAATGGTTATTAGCTGGATTTGGCAATGGTATATTAATGATTTCAGAATCTCTTGAAGCTAAGCTAGGTTTAAGTTTGAATAAAATGAGGGGCCGATTTTTTCAAGGTCATTTTAGTATTCTAGGCATTGCTAGTTTAGACTTTGCGATAAAGGAATTAGACCAGCACGATTTTAAAAAATTGATTCAAAAAAAATCAGCATTAAGTCAAAAAGCAAAAATTCAACTAAATGAACTTGGTTTCCTACCTGATTGGGTGTCAAAAAGATCAAATCACAGTTCGATTTATAACATTAAAGGCGGAAAATTGTTGTTTAAGTTTCTTCAAAAGAAAGATATAAGATGTGTAATAAGAGGTAAAGGAGTTCGTGTTTCATTTCACTTTTATAATACTGATGAAGATCTTAAAAAACTCATTTTAACACTAAAAGAATTTAAAATTTTATATGGCAACCTTTCCCTTGATTAAAGGATGTGGTTCATAATTGAGAAGCTCAAAATCTTCATAAGTAAAATCAAAGATGTTTTTGATATTAGGGTTTATTTTCATAGTTGGTAACGTCTTCGGGGAACGTGAGAGCTGTTCTTTGATTTGTTCTTTATGATTAGAATAGATATGAACGTCTCCAAATGTGTGAACAAAATCTCCTGGTTCGTATTCGCATACCTGTGCAACCATCATTGTTAAAAGTGAATAAGATCCAATATTAAAAGGCACCCCTAAAAAAACATCCGCGCTACGTTGATATAATTGGCAGGAAAGCTTGTTGTCAGAGACATAAAATTGGAAAAATGCATGACAAGGAGGAAGTGCTGCCTTTTTATTTTTAACATTTTCAGCAAAAGACATATTAGTGTCAGGAAGAACGCTTGGATTCCAAGCTGATATTAGCATTCTTCGACTTTCTGGGTTCGATTTTAATGTGTCTATTAGACCTTGGATTTGATCAATACCTTCATTATTCCAATTTCTCCACTGATGTCCATATATAGGACCTAAATTTCCATTTGCATCTGCCCATTCATTCCAAATTCTAACGCCATTTTCTTGAAGATAATCAATATTAGTAGAGCCCTTTAAAAACCATAAAAGTTCATGAATAAGTGACTTTAAATGAATTTTTTTAGTTGTGACAAGTGGGAATCCTTCTGAAAGATTAAATCGCATTTGATATCCAAAAACACTTTTGGTTCCCGTTCCAGTCCGATCAGTTTTTTCTGCACCATTTTCATTAATATGCTTAAGCAAATCTAAATATTGTTTCATTCTTTTAAAGCTTTCTTAGTCAAAAATACTTTCAATTAAATGAACAAGTACTAGTCTACAAAAAAAATTTTTCATAAAAAATTAACAAAGGGAGTTATTTTTTTCTTTTGGAAAGCTCGTCTCTTACCCTTGCTGCTTTTTCGTAATTTTCTTGAAGAACCAAATTGCTTAAAAGATCTTTTAGTTTTTTTAAAGAGAGCTTTGATAAATCCTCTTTAAGATCTGTAATATTTTTTTGTTCTGACACAAAGTTTTGAATCCAATTATCTTCGGATAATTTTTTCTCTCCTGAAGAAACTGCAGCGGTAAAACCAGCTTTTTTCAAAATGGAATCATATGTATAAATTGGTGCATTATACCTTAGTGCTAGCGCAATGGCATCAGAAGTTCTGGAATCAATTATTTCTTCAATTTTATCCCTTTCACAGATTATACTGGCGTAAAAAATTCCATCAACTAGCTTATGAATAATGACTTGTTTAACGAATATTTCAAATCTTTCTCCAAAACTTTTAAAAAGATCATGAGTAAGAGGTCTACTGGGTTTTACTTCTTTCTCCAGCGCTATAGCAATTGATTGTGCTTCAAAGCCTCCAATAATAACAGGTAATTTTCTATCCCCTTCAGTCTCACTTAAAATAAGAGCATAGGCTCCTGTTTGTGTTTCACTGTAAGAGATTCCTTTTACTGTAATTTGTATTAAATTCATAAGAACAAATTTATGCTATTTGACTCTCGTTTTAGGAAAATTGCAAAGTATTTATTTTTAACGAATTTTTTCCTTTTTTATTGAGTCGATTAAATAGATAATTATTGATTAAATTTACGCCTGAATTATATCTACAGATGAAGACCATACAATTTAGACAAGCCATTGCCGAAGCAATGAGTGAAGAGATGCGAAGAGATCAGTCAATCTATCTCATGGGTGAAGAAGTGGCTGAATATAATGGAGCTTACAAAGCTTCGAAAGGAATGCTAGAAGAATTTGGAAAAAAAAGGGTTATTGATACTCCTATATCAGAAGCTGGATTTTCAGGAGTTGGAGTAGGCTCAACAATGACAGGTAACAGACCTATAATAGAATACATGACATTTAATTTCGCACTTGTAGGAATTGATCAAATTATTAACAATGCAGCAAAGATTAGACAAATGTCAGGAGGACAATTTCCTTGTCCTATTGTTTTTCGAGGACCAACTGGCTCAGCTGGGCAACTAGCTGCTACACACTCTCAAGCATTTGAAAGCTGGTATGCGAATTGTCCTGGGCTAAAAGTTATAGTGCCTTCCAATCCATATGATGCCAAAGGACTTTTAAAATCTGCAATTCGTGATGATGACCCTGTAATTTTTATGGAGTCTGAGCAGATGTATGGTGATAAGGGAGAAGTACCAGAAGGAGAATATACCTTGCCTATAGGAATTGCTGATGTAAAACGTTCAGGTAATGACGTGACCTTAGTCTCTTTTGGAAAAATCTTAAAAGAGGCCATAAAAGCAGCTGAAATTCTTGCAAAAGAAAACATTGAATGTGAAATTATAGATCTAAGAACTATTCGTCCATTGGATTATCATACTATTTTTGAGTCTGTTAAAAAAACCAATCGACTTGTTATTCTTGAAGAATCATGGCCTTTTGGAAATATATCCACAGATATCACATATCAGGTACAGAGTAAAATTTTTGATTACATAGACGCGCCTATCGAAAAAATAAATACAGCAGATACCCCAGCGCCATATTCTCCTGTCCTTTTAAAGGAATGGTTGCCTAATTCTAGCGATGTTGTGAAATCAATTAAAAAAGTACTGTACAAATAAATTTTAATAACGGGTTATAAGTCTTTATAATTAATAGTTAAATAGATTAGTAGATAGGTGTTGAATTCAGCTTTCTTTTACTATTTTTACCGACTAATTATCAAAAACTAATCACATTTCAATGGAATTAATTATAAAATTTTTGCCTGGTTTCGGAGTTTTAGCTCTTCTTTTCGTTTTTTTTAAAAACAGCTGGGTTTCTAAGCAAGAGGTAGGTAATGAGAAAATGGCTCGCATAGCAAATAATATATCAGACGGTGCTATGTCTTTTTTAAAAGCTGAATACAAAATATTATCCATTTTCGTAGTTGCAGTCTCGGTCCTACTATTTTTTAAAGGCCAATCTGAAGTTGGATCTAATGGTATGGTAGCTGTATCCTTCATAGTAGGGGCAATTTGCTCTGCACTTGCCGGATTTATTGGAATGAAAGTAGCAACTAAAGCAAATGTAAGAACTACCAATGCTGCTAGAAAGTCATTAGGCAAAGCACTTGAAGTTGCTTTTGCTGGAGGGTCAGTCATGGGGTTAGGTGTTGTTGGATTAGGTGTTTTAGGCTTAAGTAGTTTATTCGCTATTTACAGTGGTCAAGGTTGGGAAATTACGGAGGTACTTAACGTATTATCTGGATTTTCCCTAGGTGCATCATCTATTGCATTATTTGCACGTGTGGGTGGTGGTATTTACACTAAGGCTGCGGATGTGGGCGCTGACCTTGTGGGAAAAGTAGAAGCAGGTATTCCGGAAGATCATCCTTTGAATCCTGCAACGATTGCAGATAATGTTGGAGATAATGTTGGTGATGTTGCTGGAATGGGAGCAGATCTTTTCGAGTCTTATGTAGGTTCAATTATTGGTACTATGGTATTAGGAGCACTAATTGTAACCCCTAAATTTGATGGTCTTGGTGCTGTTTACCTACCATTAGCTCTGGCTGCTGTTGGAATTGTTATGTCAATTATAGGAACTTTTTTTGTCCGTGTAAAAGAAGGTGGATCCCCGCATACTGCACTAAATTTGGGAGAATTTGGTTCGGCAGGTCTGATGCTTATAGCATCATTCTTTTTAATTCAAGGATTCATTCCTGAGGATGTAGAAGGATTGCCTTCTGGTTATATGGGAGTTTTTTATGCAACTATTACCGGTCTTGTTGCTGGATTAGCTGTAGGAAAAGTTACAGAGTATTATACAGGTACAGGGACAAAGCCTGTGAACTCAATTGTAAAACAGTCTGAAACAGGAGCAGCAACAAATATTATAGCTGGTTTAGGCGTAGGAATGATGTCTACCGCAATTCCAATTATTTTAATTGCAGCAGCAATTCTTGTTTCTCACCATTTTGCGGGACTTTATGGAATTGCAATTGCAGCTGTAGGGATGCTAGCAAACACTGGGATTCAATTGGCTGTTGATGCTTACGGGCCAATTTCAGACAATGCTGGGGGGATTGCTGAAATGGCAGAATTACCAACTGAAGTTCGTGAACGTACAGATAAGTTAGATGCTGTTGGTAATACCACAGCTGCCATTGGAAAAGGATTTGCAATTGCTTCAGCTGCGTTAACAGCTTTAGCATTGTTTGCCGCATTTATGAAAACTGCTGGTGTAAATGCTATTGACGTATCACAGCCTAAAATTATGGCTGGATTATTGGTTGGTGGAATGCTACCATTCGTATTTTCAGCATTGTCAATGAATGCAGTTGGAAGAGCAGCTATGGCAATGATTGAAGAAGTACGTCGACAATTTAGGGATATTCCTGCCTTAAGAGCAGCCCTCGACGTGATGATTAAATACGATTCTGATATGTCAAAAGCTTCTGCAGCTGACAGAAAAATATTTGACAAAGCAGATGGAATTGCTGAATATGACAAATGTGTTGAAATTTCAACTACCGCTTCAATTAAAGAAATGGTACTTCCAGGTGTGCTTGCTATAGTAGTCCCTGTTGCAGTTGGATTTATTGGAGGAGCTGAAATGCTAGGGGGTTTACTTGCTGGAGTAACTACTTGTGGAGTACTTATGGCAATCTTCCAATCAAATGCGGGTGGTGCTTGGGACAATGCTAAAAAAATGATTGAAGAACAAGGCAAAAAAGGAACAGATGCACACAAATCAGCAGTGGTTGGTGACACTGTTGGTGATCCATTTAAAGATACTTCTGGCCCCTCATTAAATATTCTACTGAAATTAATGTCGGTTGTTGCCTTGGTAATTGCTCCTAGTATAGCAATGGATAGTGTAGAATTACAAACTTATGGTGAAGGTCAGAAAAATGAAATTCTAAAATTTGAGTTAACAGTTGAGGAAAATAAAGAAGAAAAAGATAAGCTTCGGATGATGATCACCAATTACAACACTCATAAAGGAATTATAGCTAAAGAAATTATTTTTTCAGAGGAGAAGATTGAATCGTCCTCACATCAGAAGAGCTTATAAAAAATCTGCTAATTATAATTTAATCAAATAGATTTGAAAAAAAGTTTAGTTTATTAATGTTCTTTATTTGATTTTATTAAGGCCTTTTTCAATCTCCTCAACAACGGAATTGAAATCGTTTTTATCTTCTACAAAATCTATATCATTAACATCGATTATAATCATTTTATTTTTGTCGTAAGTACTAATCCATGCTTCATAACGTTCATTTAATCTACTTAGGTAATCGATGCTGATGCTATTTTCATATTCCCTTCCGCGTTTGTGAATTTTACTAACTAAATTTGAAATACTACTTCTAAGATAGATTAACAAATCAGGGCCTTCAATCAATGATTCAATTAAATTAAAAAGCTCTTGGTAATTTTTAAAATCACGCTGATTCATTAGCCCCATTGCATTTAGATTTGGAGCAAAAATGTATGCATCTTCATAAATAGTTCTATCCTGAACTATAGTTTTTTTATTGTTTTTAAAAGATAAAAGTTGTTGAAATCTACTTTTTAGAAAATAAACTTGAAGGTTAAATGACCATCGTTCCATGTGGTTATAGAAATCGTCGAGATAGGGGTTATCAATTACGTCTTCAAAATTAGCTTCCCAATTATAGTGTTTAGCAACAAGTTCAGTCAGGCTTGTTTTTCCTGCTCCAATATTTCCAGCTATTGCAATACGCATAGTTAGTTTTAAAAGTCCAATTGCAAAGTAGTTGCTTTTTTGATAACAAAAAAGAAATCTTCTTTTTAAAAGAAGAATAAAAACATTTTTTTTAAGTAAACTTTGTGATTAAAAAAAAAAATGTAATTTTGCCATATGTAACGAGGAAGGATTTGACTGATTGCAAACCTCGAAAAAAAAATGCTAAAACAGTGTTGCTTTTATCAAAACGCACAGTTAGAATCCTTCCCAAAAAAAGCAACTTAAGAATAATGTCATATTTTTTTACATCAGAATCCGTAAGTGAAGGCCATCCAGACAAAATTGCTGACCAAATTAGTGACGCATTATTAGACAACTTTCTTGCATTTGACCCTGAAAGTAAGGTGGCTTGTGAGAGCATGGTGACTACAGGTCAAGTAATCTTAGCAGGTGAAGTCAAGAGCTCAACTTACTTGGATGTTCAATCTATTGCTCGAGAAACAATCAATAGCATTGGATACACTAAAGGCGCTTATCAATTTAGTGGAGATTCTTGCGGGGTAATTTCTTTAATTCATGAACAATCTCAAGATATCAATCGAGGGGTTGAAAGAGAGGAAAAAGAAGCTCAAGGTGCAGGTGATCAAGGAATCATGTTTGGGTATGCTTCTAATGAAACTGAAAACTATATTCCATTAGCATTAGATCTTTCCCACAAAATTTTAATTGAACTTGCTGCCTTGAGAAGAGAAAACGATGCCATTACTTATTTACGTCCTGATTCAAAATCTCAAGTCACTATAGAATATGACGATAAAAACAAAGCGTTGAGAATCGATACAATAGTTATCTCCACTCAACACGACGACTTTGATCATGATGAAAATAAAATGTTAGAGAAAATTAAATCAGATATCGTCAAAATTTTAATTCCACGTGTTTTGTCAAAATATGAGCCACGGATTCAAAAACTATTCGGATCCGATATTAAGTATCATGTAAATCCTACAGGAAAATTTGTGATTGGAGGACCGCACGGGGATACAGGATTGACAGGGAGGAAGATTATAGTTGATACCTACGGCGGTAAAGGAGGCCATGGTGGAGGGGCTTTTAGCGGTAAAGATCCCAGTAAGGTAGATCGAAGTGCCGCATATGCTTCAAGACATATGGCAAAAAATTTAGTTGCTGCAGGGGTATCCGATGAAATGCTGGTTCAGTTAAGTTATGCCATTGGAGTAGTTGAGCCAACTTCTGTTTATATAAATACAAATGGAACAGCAAAGGTAAATTTATCAGATGCAGAAATAGCTGAAAAAGCTAGATCGTTATTTGATTTACGCCCATATGCAATAGAAAAACGATTAAAATTGAGAAACCCAATGTATTTAGAAACAGCATCTTACGGTCATATGGGGCGTACGCCTCACTCTGTAACCAAAACGTTTGAATCCCCGTATAACGGAAAAGTGTCGAAGGAAGTAGCGCTTTTCACCTGGGAACAATTAGATTATATATTAAAAATTAAAAAATCATTTCAATTATGAGTAATCAACTCGCAACTAAAGCACTTCATGCAGGTCATGATGCTTCAAATTCACAAGGAACTCAAGCAGTTCCAATTTATCAAACAACTTCGTATGTATTTAATGATTCAGAACATGCGGCTAATCTTTTTTCTTTAGCAGAACCTGGATTCATTTACACTCGTTTAAATAATCCGACAAATGACGTATTAGAACAGCGACTAGCCGCAATGGAAGGAGGAGTCGCAGCTGTGGCAACCGCTTCAGGAACTGCAGCTATTGCAACTACACTTATGGTAATTCTTAAAACGGGAGACCATATTGTAGCTTCAAGCAGTCTTTATGGAGGCACTTATAATTTATTGTCCAATACCTTGCCGCGTTTTGGAATAACAACAACCTTTGTAGATCCTGATAATGCTGAAAATTTCGGAAAAGCAATTCAGCCTAATACAAGACTCTTTTTTTCGGAGTCTCTAGGGAATCCTAAACTGGACGTCTTGGATTTAAAAGCGATTTCAGATCAGGCAAAAGCAGCAAAAGTTCCTTTTGTAGTAGATAATACAGTTGCTTCACCAGCATTATTAAATCCTATTGAACATGGAGCAAATATTGTAATTCATTCTTTGACAAAATATCTGACAGGAAATGGAACTTCATTAGGGGGGGTAATTATTGATGCAGGTACTTTTGATTGGGGGAATGGTAATTTTCCTGAATTTACAGAACCCAATCCAAGTTATCATGGGTTGAATTATCATGAAGTCCTCGGTGCAATTGCTTTTATTGCGAAGGTTCGTATTGAGGGGTTACGAGACCTGGGAAGTGCACCTAGTCCGTTTAATAGTTTTCAAAGTATTCAAGGAATTGAAACCTTGGAAATTAGAATGAAAAAGCATTCAGAAAATGCTCTTAAATTAGCCGCCTGGCTTTCAACTAACAAGGAAGTTGCTTGGGTAAATTATCCAGGACTTAAATCCTCAAAATATAATGATTTAGCTCAGAAGTATTTACCAAAGGGTCAAAGTGGAATAGTAACCTTTGGGCTTAAAAAAGGTTTTGAAGGGGGAAAAGTAGTTGCTGATAAAACAAAACTCTTTGCTCTTTTAGCAAATATAGGCGATACAAAATCACTGATTATTCATCCTGCTAGTACCACCCACCAGCAATTGGACGAGGAGGCCCAAAAGGCAACTGGTGTTACCCCAGACTTAATCCGTCTTTCTGTAGGTTTAGAAAATATAAATGATCTGATTGAGGATCTGGAAAATGCCTTTTCTTCATTGTAAATTTGAATGAATTCGATTAAGTGTCTTTCTTTAACTGATCTAAAAACAGATGCTGGTATTTACTTGGCAAAGCTTGATTTATATTATCAACACTTTGGGCAATCATTAAATAATGCACCAGTAGTTTTAATAAATCATTCCTTGACTGGCGACTCTAATGTTGCCGGTCAAAAGGGATGGTGGAAAGAACTTGTTGGCCCAAAAAAAATCATAGATACCAATCGATACGCAGTTTTAGCTTTTAATATTCCTGGTAATGGAGTAAAAGGGCAAACCTTTTCAAATGCTTATGATTTTCATACTGGTGATATTGCTCTTTTCTTTTTAAAGGGACTCGAACTTTTAGGGATTAGTAGGTTGTACGCATTAGTCGGAGGATCAATTGGTGGTGGGATAGCTTGGGAAATGGCAGTGTTTGCTCCTAAACTAGCTAAATACATTATACCTGTTGCTGCAGATTGGAAAGCTAATGATTGGATATTAGCCAATACTTTTTTACAACATCGTATTTTAGAAAACTCCAATAATCCTCTTGAAGATGCACGCATTCATGCGATGTTGACCTATAGAACCCCTCAGTCGTTTATACAAAGATTTGAAAGAACAATAAATGACGAATCTGGAATTTACAATATCGAAAGTTGGTTATTACATCATGGGAAAAAGTTGGCTGAACGGTTTCATTTGGATGCTTACATTTTAGTTAACCATTTGTTAGCATCAATAAATATTGAACGTAATGGAGAAAATGCTCAAGATCTAATAAAAAAAATCGAAGGGGAGATTCATCTTATTGCGGTTGATAGTGATTTGTTTTTTACCCCTGTTGAAGACCAAAAAACTTATGAAATGATCAAACATCAAAAGGAATCGATATTCTATCACGAGCTCATATCTATACATGGGCATGATGCCTTTTTAATTGAAAATGATGCTATGATCAAAATTTTAAATCCAATTTTTAAAAATTAAATTTCCTTTATTATGGAAGTATCATTAGAACGTATTAACGAAGATTATTTATTTGAAGTAACTAACTCCAATGGTCACAAAGTGCTTTTGGATAATAAATCAAAGACTAGTGGTATAGTAAAAGGGGTAAGTCCAATGGAATTGCTGCTTATGGGTGTTGCGGGATGCAGTGCAATTGACATTGTGGCGATACTAAACAAACAAAAAATTAATCCAAAAGTTTTGAAAATGGAGGTTAAAGGACACCGCTTCGATAATAAAGTTCCTTCTTTGTTTTACCAAATTGATATTCTAATTCACTTAGAAGGTGATTTTGCGGCAGAAAAAGCAAAACGTGCTGCAAAACTTTCCTACGAAAAATATTGTTCTGTTTCAAAAACTTTAGAGGCAACTGCTAAAATTTATCATAGAGTAATTTTAAATGGTAAAGAAGTATAGTCTTAAATCATATTGAAATAACAATAAAAATTAATCAGATGG
Source organism: Flavobacteriaceae bacterium (assembly GCA_029246125.1). Taxonomy (GTDB): domain Bacteria; phylum Bacteroidota; class Bacteroidia; order Flavobacteriales; family Flavobacteriaceae; genus MS024-2A. The sequence continues at coordinate 41,727 of JAQWNZ010000057.1, read as the reverse complement.
AGTGCTCTTATTTTTATACTTTTTTTAATTGAATCTTAAGAAGTCAAATCATTAAAAAGGGTCTCCAAGCTTTCATTTTTTAATTGAAGTGATAAGATTTTAAGCCCGTTTTTGTTTGCAAAATCAAAGATGGTAGGGCGGAGATCATCATTACCGCTAACATAAATTTCATAGTTAAAATCATATGTATTTTTAACATTTTTGACTTGGGGAAGCCTAACTAATGCCTCTTGTTCGATTCGGTAATCAAAAGTTACCTCTATGATTTGTTCTTTATTTTTGCTAAGATTTTCGAGTGATTCATCTAAAACAATTTTCCCTTGGTTGATTATTATCACTCTGTCACAAATTGCATCTACTTCTTGCAGTATATGTGTAGATAATATAACTGTTTTATCCTTTCCTAAGTCCCTTATAAGTTTTCGTATCTCAATAAGTTGATTTGGATCTAAGCCAGTAGTTGGCTCATCTAAAATAACTACATCTGGATTATGTATTAAGGCAGCAGCGAGTCCTACCCGTTGTTTATACCCTTTGGATAGGGAGTAGATCTTATTTTGAGCATGATTTTCCAAACCAGTCTTTTGTATTATTTCAGCAAGTTTTGGCTTTGAGATATTATAGAGTCCAGCACTGAACTTAAGGTATTCAATAACACACATTTCGGAGTAAAGAGGGTTGTTTTCTGGCAGATATCCTGTTTTTTTTGGATGTCACTCAGTTCGGTACGCAAGTCCTGACCAAAAAAATGTATGTCCCCTTCCCATTTTGTGTAATACCCTGTAAGGATTTTCATAAGTGTTGACTTGCCCGCCCCGTTTGGCCCCAACAAACCCACAACTTCACCCTTTTTGAGTTCCATACTAACACCTTTTAAGGCTTTAACGTTCCCAAAGTTTTTAGTAACATCTGTAATGACAAAACTCATTTTTTTTGTTTAAATATACTTATTTTTTGAGGCTGTTTGGGTACTTTTTTGTTCTATTAAAACTGTTAATATGATTAAAATACCCCCTATAATACTTCGTCCAGATGGAATTTCATTGAGAAAAAGAAATCCTAGTAGAATACCATATATGGGTTGAATACCACTCATGATACTCACGGTTCCAATCGAGAATTTTTTAAAACTGTTGAGAAATAGTGTATGCCCAATAGCCGTAGTTAGGACCCCTAGAATCAATATATAGGGAAGGTTTGTGATGTATGAGTTCACTTCAAATTTTACTATTGCAGGAAGCAGAATAATTAGAGTTACCCCCATTTGATAAAGCATTAATACAGAACTATTTATTGAAGTAATTTTTTGTTTCATCAAAAGATTTCTTACCGAGTAACAAATAGAGGACAGTATCCCCATCAAAACTCCTTGAGTGACAGTATTGTCTAATTCAAAGCTAGGCACCAAAAAATAGACACCTGCCATAATCATTAAGCCAAGTAGTAAGTGTCTTTTTTGATAGCGTAAATCAAAGAAAAAAGGTTCGAGTAATACAGTTACCATTGGATAGGTAAAAAGTGAAAGCATGCCAATAGCAACTGAGCTCCATTGAAGCGCAAAAAAATAAGTAACCCAATGCCCCGCCATTAAAATACCACTTAGTATTGTGACTCCTCCTTCTTTTTGATAGTTGATTCGTATTCTCTTTTTTTTCAAAAGTAAATAACCCAATAGCAGAATAAAAGCAACAACAGCTCGAGACCAAATCGTTAGTGGTGGGGGTAAACTGATAAAGCGCCCCAGAGCTCCTGAAGTGGAGATACACAACATTGCAGAATTCAAAAGTATAAAATGTCTGTAGTTGTTTTTCATTTCATACCATTAAGAGCCTTCTCATTAAATTAATTTTAGAAGGGTAAGATAGTTTTTTCGATTCAAATTTTAGTTATCGGTTTTTTTTCTAGCAAAAAAACTAAAAAAAACATGTAAGAGTTTGTTTTTATAAAAAGCAATGCTACATTTGTCACGTTTTAATAGTTATGAAAAACTTAAATACTTATTACAATTTCTTGTATTACTTTTACAACGAGTATAAACGGACCTTGTATTAAGTTGATTATAAAATATATTAAAGAGTCCTGATTTTTTCGGGACTTTTTTTTTGAATACAATGAAAAAAAATCAAAAAATAGCAATACAAGGAAACCTATGGTCTTTTCACCACGTTGTGGTAAAGAAATATTACAAAACTAATTTTGAATTGGTAGTGCGTGAGACCTTTGATGACAGTGTAAAAGCACTTTTGAATGGTGCTGCAGATCAAGCAGTAATGGCGATTGAAAATTCTATTGCAGGATCTATAATTCCCAATTATGCCTTAATTGACAGAAACCAATTACAGATTATAGGGGAATATAGTTTGAGTATAAATCATCAATTGATGGCATTCCCAGGTCAAAAAATAGAAGATATAAAGGAAGTTCATTCTCATCCAATGGCTTTACTCCAGTGTAAGGATTTTTTTCATCAATATCCTAATATTCGTTTAGTAGAGGCCGAAGATACAGCAGATGAGGCAAAAAGAATTTCTGAAAATAAACTTCATGGAATTGGAGCGATCGCAAGTCAAGAAGCTGCTGATTTTTATGGTATGCAAGTATTAGCCTCATCGATTCAAACAATTATAAATAATGTGACACGCTTTGTAATTATTCAAAATAGTGGACAATTGATTGCAAAGGAATCAATCAACAAAGCATCTTTAAAATTTAAATTAGATCACCAAAGAGGAAGTCTTGCAGCCGTTCTAAACGTAATGAGTGATTGTCAATTAAATCTAACCAAAATTCAATCCCTACCTGTTGTTAAAACTCCAGGGAAATATGCATTTTTTGTTGATGTAACTTTTGAAGATTTTACACATTATGAAAAAGCAAGAAAATTGATTGCCATTATGGCCTCTGAATTTAAAATATTAGGCGAATATCGCCAACACCAAATATGAGAGATACGGCTAAACGTTTAAAAAGTGTTGAAGAATACTACTTTTCCAGAAAGTTGAGAGAGGTAGAAAAACGTATTAGTGAGGGCCAACCAATAATCAATATGGGTATTGGAAGCCCGGATTTGCCAGCTCATTCAAGCGTTATAGAAGCTTTACAAAATGCTCTTACAAATTCTAGGGCACATATGTACCAAAGCTATAAGGGTCTACCAGAGCTAAGAAAAGGAATCAGTGAGTTTTACAAAACACATTACCAAGTTGTTCTGGATCCAAATACTGAGGTCTTACCTTTAATGGGATCTAAAGAAGGAATTATGCATATTTCAATGGCATTCCTCAATCCAGGAGATCAGGTTTTAATTCCTAACCCTGGCTATCCAACTTATGCCTCTGTAAGCCGATTGTTAGAGACAGAACCAATCTTTTATTCACTTTCAGAAGTTGCTAACTGGCAACCTGATTTTAAAGAATTAGAATCTTTGGATACCTCCAAGATTAAAATTATGTGGGTTAATTATCCTCATATGCCTACAGGATCAGATTTTGATGTCAATACCCTTCAACGTTTAATTCGTTGGGCAAAACAAAATGATATTTTATTGGTCAATGATAATCCGTATAGTTTTGTGCTGACTGATAAACCTCAAAGTATTTTATCGCTTCCTGACGCCAAAGAAATTGCAATAGAATTAAACTCTTTAAGTAAGTCCTTCAATATGGCTGGTTGGAGAGTAGGTATGCTTTGTGGAAAAGCTGAGACGGTTCAAGCGGTACTAAAAGTTAAAAGTAATATGGATTCTGGAATGTTTTTTGGAATCCAACAAGGTGCCATAGCTGCTTTAAAAATGGAGACTTCTTGGTTCAAAAAGTTAAATGAAATATATCGTAGGCGAAGAAATTTAGTTGAAAAATTGGCTACAAGATTAGAAACCAAATTTGATCCAACTAGTAAGGGTTTATTTGTTTGGGCAAGACTACCTTCAGGAAGATTGGATTCGGAAGCTTTTATTGATAAAATATTAAATGAAAAGCATGTTTTCATTACTCCTGGGACAATATTTGGGAGTCAAGGTGAAGGATACATTCGATTTTCATTATGTGTAAGCGAACAAATTATTGAAGAAGTTTTAAATCGATTTGATTAATGAATATAGGAGTGATTGGTCTGGGGTTGATAGGAGGTTCTTTTGCTTTAGCAGCAAAAAAACATATAACTGATGTTGTGCTTTTTGGAGTAGACAAAAAGACAAACAATATAAAAGAAGCTATCGAAAAAGGGATTATTGACTATGAGTTAAAGTCAAAAGATTATGCAAAAATGGATATTTTAATTTTAGCTGTACCTGTTGATGCTGCTACCGACATTGTCTTGAATCTATTAGATAAGATTAATGACAATGCACTTCTATTTGATGCAGGTTCTACGAAATACTCAATTTGTAAAATGGTCGAATTACATCCAAAAAGAAATCAGTTTTTAGGAACACATCCAATAGCTGGAACGGAGTTTTCAGGCCCTTTGGCAGCATTCGCAGATTTATATGATAACAAAACACAGATTCTTTGTGAAACTGAAAAAACACGTCCTGATTTATTAGAATGGGCAATTCAGTTTTTCCGCTCTATTAATATGAATATTCAAAAAATGGACCCAAAAGAACATGATCAACATATTGCTTATGTTTCCCATATTTCTCACGTATCCTCTTTTATGTTAGGAAAAACCGTAATGGAAAAGGAAGATGATGAGAAAGCAATTTTTGATATGGCAGGCAGTGGATTCGCTTCCACAGTACGATTGGCTAAAAGTTCACCTGAAATGTGGACTCCTATTTTTAAACAGAATAATGAGAATATTTTAGAGGTTCTCAATGAGTATATTGCTAATCTAGAACAATTTAAATCACTTTTAGAAAATAAAGAGTGGTCTGAAATGCATAAACAAATTAAAGATATTAACTCAATAAAGAAAATTTTAAAAGGCATACCTGAATCAAAAACTTAATTAAGAATTAAAATTTAACACTATGGAAAATAACAAGAAAATGCGCCAATGGCTCGATAATTTTGCATTAGACCACCCTTTGGTTATTGGAGGTCCATGCAGTGCTGAAACAGAGGAACAAGTTCTAAAAATAGCCCATGAACTAAAAAACACAGATGTCACTGTATATCGTGCAGGGATATGGAAACCCAGAACACGTCCTGGAATGTTTGAAGGAGTTGGTGCAATTGGTCTTGGCTGGTTAAAAAAAGTGAAAGAAGAAACTGGTTTATTAACAGCGACAGAAGTTGCTAACAAAGATCACGTGAAATTAGCTTTGGAAAATGATGTTGATATTCTTTGGATAGGAGCACGATCTACAGTAAGTCCATTTATTATGCAAGAAATTGCAGATGCTTTAGAGGGTACCGACAAAATAGTTTTGGTAAAAAATCCAGTAAACCCAGACTTGGCACTTTGGCTTGGCGGCGTTGAACGTCTCTACTCTTCAAAAATTAATAGACTTGGTTTGATTCATCGAGGTTTTTCTACTTATGAAAAAACTAAATACCGTAATATTCCTGAATGGCAAATTGCTATTGAGGTAAAAAATAAGTTTCCTGATTTACCTATCATATGTGATCCGTCACATATTGCAGGCAGAAGAGATTTAATTTTTGATATTTCACAAGCTGCTTTAGATCTTAATTTTGATGGGCTTATGATAGAGACTCATTGGGACCCTGATAATGCATGGAGTGATTCAGCACAACAGGTAACCCCATCTCGTTTAGTAGAAATTATGCGTGATTTGAAAGTTCGTGAAAAGACGACCGATGAAGAAGCATATCAGAACGAATTGAATAACTTAAGAGCACAGATTGATGTTGTTGACCAGACTTTATTGGACACTTTAGGCAAGAGAATGAACGTAGCTTTAGAAATAGGAGCCCTAAAAAAATCAAATAATGTTGCGGTACTTCAAAATAAGCGATGGAATGAAATTTTGGGGAAGATGATTTTGGAGGGTCAGGAACGTCAACTTTCAGAAGAATTCATCCTAAGAGTTTTTAAGGCAATTCATCAAGAATCGATCAATAAACAAGAAAAAATACTTAATACCTAAGCTAGATTATTTTTATTCCAATTTAATAAATTAAAAAAAATGAATTTACTTGACTTAATGCGTGAATCAAGAGAAAAGCTCAAAGAACATTGGTTAATTGCAACTTTAATTTGTTTAATCTATGGTTTGTTGGTAGGATTACCTTCAGAATTAAATACCTATGGGAATTTTTTATCTTTATTACTGGCAGGCCCCCTTCAGTTGGGTATGAGTATTTATTTCCTGAATATTTTCTATGATAAACCTGCTTCAATAGAAAATCTAGTTGAAGGTTTTAAGCCTCTATTAAAAGTTTTATTACTTTATTTTGTGATATCTATATTCACATTATTTGGGTTCATTCTTCTTGTGATTCCTGGTATAATTATTGCCCTTGGCTTATCAATGAGTTACTATATCTTTATTGAGGAGCCTGAATTGACTATTGAACAAATTCTAAAAAAAAGTTGGAAACTTACTGAAGGTAACAAGATGGAGATTTTTGAACTTCATCTTCGTTTTATTCCTTGGTATCTTCTGGGTATTCTCTGCCTTTTTGTTGGCATATTTTTTGTAATTCCTTGGCATCAATTGGCCTTAGTAAATTACTATAATTATCTTAAAGTAAAAGAGTAATTTGAAGCTTAGCTGGCATATAGATAAATTGAAAATTAAACTTTTTAATTTAAAGCATTTGCAATTCTACTAACAGCAGTTCGAATATTTTTTTCTGATGCTGCATATGAGATGCGAATACAATTATCATTTCCAAAGGCTTCACCTGTAACTGTTGCAACATGTGCCTCTTCGAGTAAAAATAAAGCAAAATCTGATGCATTTTTAATCCTTCTTTCACCTATTTTTTTTCCGAAATAATATGAAATATCAGGGAATACGTAAAAAGCTCCTTGGGGTTGGTTGACTCTGAAACCAGGAATTTCATTTAATAATTTGATTATTATTTCACGTCGGGCAAAAAATTCATCAACCATGTATTGGATTTTACTTACTGGAGCTGAAATTGCTGCAATGGTTGCTCTTTGCGCTATGCAATTGGCTCCACTGGTTATTTGACCTTGCATTTTATTACAAGCTTTTGCAATCCATTCAGGAGCCCCAATATATCCAATGCGCCATCCGGTCATAGCAAAGGCTTTTGCAACACCATTTACGGTAATGGTTCGATCGTACAATGATGCAATTCTTGCAAAACTAAAATGTGGAGTGCCGTAATTGATGTGTTCGTAAATTTCATCAGAAAGAATAAATATCTCCGGGTAATTTTCTAGAACTCTAGCTAGTGCTTTGTATTCATCCTCAGTATAAATTGAACCGCTTGGATTATTGGGCGAATTGAACATAATTAATTTTGTATTTGGAGTAATAGCTGCTTCCAACTGCTCAGGGGTAATTTTAAAATTGGTTTCAATACTTGAAGGAATAATAATTGATTTTGCCTCAGCCAAAGTTGCAATTGCTGAATAGCTTACCCAATAGGGAGCAGGAAGAAGCACTTCGTCTCCAGGGTTCAAAAGAACCATGCATACATTGGCAATAGATTGTTTAGCACCAGTTGAAACAACAATTTGTGACGGTTCATAAGTTAACTTGTTATCTCGTTTGAATTTATCACATACCACTTTTTTTAGGTCTGCATAACCATCAACCGGAGAATAGGAATTCCAGTTATCGTTTACGGCCTGCACAGCAGCTTCTTTGATAAATTCAGGAGTATTAAAGTCAGGCTCTCCTAAACTGAGTCCGATAATGTCAATTCCTTGGTTTTTTAACTCTCTAGCTTTTGCTGCCATTGCCAGCGTTGCCGATACAGGTAAACTGTTAATTCTTTCTGATAATATTTCCATTTGATTTTTAAGTGGGTTGCACCCCCATTTGTTTTAAAAATTTGAAGTGAGAAAACAGGGCACTTTGTATTGTTCTATATTCGTTATAAGGGAGATTAAATTCTTCAGCTGTTTTTTTAACTATGGCTCCGATTTTGTTGTAATGAATGTGACTAATATGAGGAAATATATGATGTTCAATTTGATGATTTAGCCCCCCTGTAAACCAATTTAGAATTTTGTTTTTTGTTGAAAAATTAACTGTAGTAAGTAGTTGGTGAATTGCCCAAGTATTTTTCATAGTGCCAGATTTATCAGGTTTTGGCATTTGTGCATCTTCCATTACGTGCGCTAACTGAAAGACCAAGCTTAAGATAAGTCCTGCCGTGTAATGCATAACTAAAAAACCAATTAATATAGACCACCATGGAGCATCAATTATAATAATAGGTAATGCAATCCAAATAAAAAAATATAAAATTTTAGTTACAAATAAACCAGTCCACTGAATGCTAGGACGCTTACTGTTGAGGTAAGATAGTTTCCTCTTGGTGTATCGTTTCATTTGCTGAAAATCTGTAAAAACAGCCCAGTTTAACGTTAATAAGCCATATAAAAGTACAGAATAGAGGTGTTGGAACCGATGATGTGGCATCCATTGAGAATGTTTTGAAAAGCGGAGTATTCTTCCAGCTTCAAGATCCTCATCATGTCCATGAATATTTGTGTAGGTGTGATGTAAAAGATTATGTTGAATTTTCCAGTTAAATACATTTCCTGCAAGAAAATAAATACTACTTCCCATAAAATTATTTATCCATTGATACTTTGAAAATGAGCCATGATTTCCATCATGCATAACGTTCATTCCAACTCCAGCCATACCTAATCCCATGACAATACAAAGTAATAATTTAATCCAAAGACTAATACTTAATGTTAAAACCAAAACATATGGAGCGATTAATAATAAAAACATTACAAGTGTTTTCAGATAAAGTTTCCAATTTCCAGTCTTTTCAATCTTATTTTGCTTAAAGTATTTATTTACTCGATCATTTAAAGTTTTAAAAAATTTTTTGGGGTCTTTTCTTGAAAAGCGAAGTCTTTCTGTAGATTGCATAAATATTTTTGAAATGTAAAAATAATCTAAAAAAGTTTATAATTTAAACTCCTTTTAAAAAAACAATATGGATGATGTGTTAAATTATTTTCCAAATTTAAATGAAATTCAAATCAAGAAATTTAAAGAGCTACAAAAGCTCTATACTTTTTGGAATTCTCAAATCAACTTGATATCAAGAAAGGACATGGATTTTTTTTATGAGCATCATGTTTTACATTCTCTAGGGATTTCAAAGATTATTCAATTTAACAATAATTCTCGGATTTTAGATGTCGGTACTGGTGGGGGATTTCCTGGAGTCCCCTTAGCTATTCTATTTCCAAAAGTACACTTTTATTTGATAGACTCTATAGCTAAGAAAATAAATGTAGTCAATTCAATTAAACATGATTTAGAGTTAACCAATGTTAATGCTTCTCAAATTCGAGCTGAGGATTTTAAAGAAAAAGTTGACTTTGTAGTGAGTAGAGCAGTAACAAAAATGGATTCTTTTGTACCGTGGGTCAAAAATAAAATAAGCTCAAAAAACAACCATATTATTAAAAACGGTATTCTTTATTTAAAGGGTGGTGAACTTAAGAAAGAATTACAAAATTTCCCCAAGGCTCAGTGTTTTGAACTCCAGGATTATTTTACCAATTCATTCTTTAAAACTAAAAAAGTAGTTTACTTACCGCTATAAATCTTTTATTTCTAAAACTGTCCAACTCATCCAGGTAACTCTTTAAAATTATTTTTTCAATAGAATTATTTTAAAGTTTTAATCACCTAAAAATGGATAACGATAATCATTTGCTGGGACAAAAGTTTCTTTTATTAAACGAGGTGAAACCCATCGAAGTAAATTTGCCGCAGATCCTGCTTTATCATTGGTTCCTGAACCTCTTGCTCCACCAAAGGGTTGTTGTCCAACAACTGCACCCGTTGGTTTGTCATTTATGTAAAAGTTACCCGCACTGTTTTCTAAAACATTTAATGCTTCCTCAAGTGCATAACGATCTTGAGAATAAACGGCCCCAGTCAAAGCATATTCTGAAGTGCTATCCACCAGCTCAAGAGTTTTAGACCATTCGTCATCTTGATAAACATATAAAGTAACTATTGGCCCAAATAGCTCAGTGGTCATAGTGTTATATTTTGGGTTTGAGGTACGAATTACTGTAGGATGGATAAAATAGCCTATACTGTCATCAAAATTACCCCCATAAATGATCTCAGCTTCGTTGTCTTTTTGAACTTGTTTTATTGTATTTGCCAATCTGTCAAAAGCACCTTTGTGTATTACTGAAGTGATAAAGTTTTCAAAATTTTCAGGCGACCCCATCTTAATTGTCTTTAGATCTGAAATTAAATTTTCAATTATTTTGTCTGCTAAAGATTTAGGAAGGTATACTCTTGATGCTGCGGAACATTTTTGTCCTTGAAATTCAAAAGCTCCTCTAATAATTCCAGTTGCTACCTCTTTTGCTTTTGAAGAAGGATGAGCTATTATAAAATCTTTACCACCTGTTTCCCCAACAATTCTTGGATAGGATTTGTAGCGTTTTATTTGAGCTCCAATTTTCCCCCAAATTCCTCTAAATATTTCAGTTGATCCCGTATAATGGATTCCTGCAAAATTTGGACTTTCAAGTACAGTATTTGTAATCATTTCAGGATCCCCAAAGACCATATTTATAACACCATCAGGAAGTCCTGCTTCCTGAAAAATTTCCATTAAAACCTGTGCAGAAAAAACTTGATGATCACTTGGCTTCCATACTACGGTATTCCCCATCATGGCTGCACTTGCACAAAGATTACCTGCAATCGCTGTAAAGTTAAAAGGGCTAACAGCATATACAAAACCTTCAAGTGGACGATAACTTATTCGGTTCCATATTCCCTGGCTATTCTCAGGTTGATTTTCATAAATTTCCTGCATAAAATATGCATTAAACCGAAGAAAGTCTATGTATTCACAAGCTGCATCTATTTCAGCTTGATAAATAGTTTTGGATTGTGCCAACATAGTTGCAGCGTTAATTTTTGCTCTGTATGGGCCAGCTACAAGTTCGGCTGCTTTTAAGAAAATAGAAGCTCTTGACTCCCAATGCATTTTACTCCAAGCTTTTTTTGCTTTTAGAGAGGCTTCAATTGCTTCTTTTACGTGTTTTGCTTCGGCTTTGTGGTAAGTACCTAAACTGTGTTTGTGATCGTGTGGAGGATTCATATTTGCAATTATTCCACTACGAACATCACGACTTCCAATCCTCATTGGAATATCAATATTGGCTTTGTAAAGCTGACGGTAAAATTTTAGAACTTCTTGTCTTTCATCGCTTCCTGAAGCATATGATAATATTGGTTCATTAGTTGGAAAAGGGACTTGAGAAATACTGTGAGTCATAAGAATAGATTTTGATCAAAAGTATTGATTAAAAATTAAGAAAAATACAAATGATTTAGTTTAATAAATATGGGACGCTAAGTTTGAAACTAGGAACATCAACATTAAATTTTCTTGCTGTAGAAAAATTGATCATAATGTATGTGCCAGTCATGGATCCCAATGGTGAGGTTATTAAGCTTCCGGACTGATAAGTGTGATTTCCACCTGGCTTTAAAACAGGTTTTTTACCTACAACTCCATTGCCATTTACATATTGGGGGCTGTTCATTGATTCTAGAATTTTCCAGTGGCGCGATAGTAGTTGAACAACATCTTTACTTTGATTTTCAATTGTAATATGATACATAAAAGCGTGGTGAAGAATTTGTTTTTTTAGAAAACTCCCTTCAAATTTTGATTCTACCGTAATTTTTATTCCTCTCGTAATTTGTTGTATCACAACTTTTTATTAAAAATAATCTTGAAACTAAAGTTAATAAAAACCAATTAGTTAGCAAACAAAATGGTTTAATTTTGCAATTCAAATGAATTTGCTCTCCCAATACCAACTAAAGCATCATACTGAGCCCCTATATTCCTGTAATACACAAGGATAAGATAATCGTTTTCAGTTAAAGCATGTGAACCACTTAACGCATTTTTATTTAATATGCCTTTTTGATTTAAAACATATTTATAATTATAAAACCCTTGCTTTAAATATAAAACTCCTTCGTAGACTTCTAAAGAGGGGTTAAAATAAAGTTTGTTAAGATCACTTAACTCAAAATTGTTAAATGCTCCATAAATATAAATTTCTTCGTTTTGATCTAGCTCATAAGGATAGGCAAGACTAAAATAAACAAAGCTATAATCCTCACTTGTATTGGGATCTCCTGGGCGCATCACATTCCTTATTTTAAAATCACCATTTATATCAGGCGCAAAGCTGTAATCTAAAAGATTTCTAATTATATCAGTTTTGAGATAAGATTCGTATTGCTCTGAACGATTTGTATAAACTATGTTTGGTGTTGTTATTCTTAGATCTTTTGTGTCAAAGAAATAATACTCATTTCCACCCTCAAATTGAGTAGATTTTTCGTATCGGTAATCAAGTGTATTTCCATTAAAATATTGAGGTTTTATATCTGTAATAGGCTCATTCCATTGTTGATTTTGAAGAATGATAACTTTAATATTTTCTTCAGGATTTATAAAAAAATGACCCTTTGGAGTAACTGAAAAATGAATGGACTGGTGAGAGTTAAAACGGTCCATATTTTGAGGCCTGAAAACTCTAGCCTGAACGGATGATTTATTTTCATAAATACAAAACCTTCTAGAGAAGACTAACTCATTGTATGCAGAATAGATTTCGATAATATAATTTCCAGATACTTTTAGTTTAACGTTTTGATTAGGGATTTTCAGAATGTAGTGTGTATAGTGTTGAAGTGTATTGAAAGAAGTTATATAGTTTTCAATTCTCAAGTTGTCATATCCTTCTAAATATTCATTTTGAAAAAGTTGAGATGGAGTCCAGTCACTATTGTAGTGTTTAATTCTGTAGTAGTAATCAGCTTCGTCCGCATCTAAATCATCAAATTGCAAAGTAATCTGTTCACCTAGTGCAACTATTGGAAAAATATCCCTATTATCTATTCCCTCAAATTGAACCGATTTAATATTTTTAGGCGTAGCAAATTTTTTTTGCTTCTGTGCAACACAAAAAAAATTTATCAGTATGAAAAAAAGGGTTAGTTTATCTATATAACTTTTCATAAAATGTAAATGTAATTGTTCAGCTTGTGTTGACCAAATACACCTCTTTCGAAAGAAATACTTAAACACTTATTTAGAACGAATATAAATAACTCATTTACTCAAACTATGACTAAATAAAAAGAGGGTTTATTAGTAAATTTGCATGATTTTAGATTCTAATTTTTTAATGAGAATAATTAAAAAAATTCAAACTCGAAAGGGAGCAAAGCTAAACATCAAAGGTGAGGCTGAAAAAGTTTTTAAAAAAACACATCCTTCAAAAACTTATGCTCTAAAACCAGATGATTTTTTTGGTATTCTACCTAAGCTTTTGAAAAAGGAAGGTGAGGAAATAAAAACTGGTGAGCCTGTTTTTTTTAGTAAGAATGAGCCTCGTATAAAATTCGTTTCACCAGTATCTGGTTTTATTAAGTCTATAGAGCGCGGGGCAAGAAGAAAAATTGAAAAAATCATCATTTCCAGTTCATCGAATGAAAATAGTGAATTACATGAAGTAAGTAACTGGGAAAATCTTAATAGAGATGAGTTAAAAAAACTTATTTTAGACAGTGGCAATTGGCCATTTATACATCAACGCCCTTATGGGACTATCGCCAATCCTAACGAAACCCCCAAGGCTATTTTTGTGTCAACTCATACAACAAATCCATTATGTCCAGATTTTGATTTTATTCTTAATAAAGAAATTGAAGATTTTCAAAATGGAATATCTGCACTAAATAAATTATCAGATCAGCATGTATTTCTTGGAACAGATGCCTCTTTTCCAGGAATGTTTAAAAATATTTCAGATGTGCAACACTACACTGTTTCTGGACTACATCCTGCAGGAAATATCAGCCTGCATATACAAGAATTAGCTCCCTTAAACATGGGTGACCGTGTTTGGACTGTCAATCCGGAAGATGTTGTAAAATTAGGTTGTTTTTTAAGTACAGGAAAATTTAGCCCAAAACGAACAATAGCTATAACCGGAAATTCAGTTGAACAACCTAAATATATTGTTACAAAACAGGGTGCTGAATTACAACCTATTTTAAATGAATTCAAATTGCTTTATGATCAAAATAGAGTAATTAATGGAGATGTACTAACAGGCACTATCAGTTGTTTGGATGGACATCTTGGATACTTCAACAATCAAATAAGTGTAATTCCTGAAGGGAATGATTATCGTATGTTTGGATGGTTGCCTTTCAAAGACAACAATATTTTGAGCCTTTCCAACACATCATTTTCTCGTCTTTTCAAAAAGAAAGATTTTGAGGTTGATACCAACATAAATGGTGAAGAGCGAGCACTAGTAGTTACTGGAGAAATGGAAAAGGTATTTCCATTAGACATATATCCCATGCAGCTTATTAAAGCATGTATAGTTGAAGATATAGAAAAAATGGAAGCTCTCGGAATTTATGAAGTTGTTCCAGAGGATTTTGGTTTAATTGATTATGCAAATACATCCAAAATTGAGGCACAAGAAATTATCCGTGAAGGAATTGAGTTAATGATAAATGAAGTAGGTTAAAATTTCCAATATGAATGCTTTAAGAAAACAATTAGACACTCTAAAAAAGCCTTTTGGTAAAGGGCAGAAATTTGAAAAGTTTGCACCAGCATTTACTGCTTTTGAAACTTTTTTGTTTGTTCCCAATCACATAACTAAAAAAGGAGCTCATATTCGTGATGCTGTTGATCTAAAAAGAACAATGGTTACAGTAATTATTGCTTTATTACCCGCTTTGATTTACGGTATTTACAATACTGGCTATCAATATTATATTCAGACTGATGAGCCCTTCACTTTTATTGATGCTTTTATTCATGGGGCTTGGAAAATTGTTCCAATGATTATTGTTTCATATGTTGTGGGTCTTTCTATTGAATTTGGATTTGCTGTTTACAGAGGACATGAAGTAAACGAAGGTTATCTAGTTACGGGTTTACTTATTCCTATGATTATGCCTGTAGATATTCCATTATGGATGGTTGGTATTTCAACAGCATTTGCTGTTTTAATAGCTAAAGAAGCTTTTGGAGGTACAGGAATGAATATTCTTAACCCTGCACTTACAGCGAGGGCGTTTGCCTTTTTCGCTTATCCAACTTATATGTCAGGAAATAAAGTATGGGTTTCTGAAGCTAGTAATGTAGATGGAATATCAGGTGAAACAATCCTAGGAAGTCTTGCAGCAGGACAAGATGTAAATTATTCAATGATACAAATGTTTCAAGGATCTATTCCTGGATCTATTGCCGAAACTTCAACACTTTGGGTTGTTGTGGGTGCTTTAATTTTAATTCTCACAGGGATCGGAAGTTGGCGTATAATTACAGGTGGAATTATCGGTGCAGCTATTATGGGCATATTGTTTAACTTATGGGGAGCTAATGCGTTAATGAGTTTCTCTTGGATGAATCACTTGATTGTAGGAGGTTTTGCTTTTGGGATTGTATTTATGGCTACCGATCCTGTATCTGCTGCTCAAACCAATAAGGGGAAGTGGATTTATGGAATTCTTACTGGAATTTTTTGTATAATGATTCGTGTTTTCAATCCAGCATACCCAGAAGGTGTTATGTTGGCTATTTTACTGATGAATGTATTTGCACCAACTATTGATCACTATGTAGTGAACGGGAATATAAATAAGCGTAAAAAACGCTGGATCAATGCACAAGAACTTAAAACTGCATAATATGAATAGAGATAGTAATGCATATACCTTTATTTTCGCAACACTAATGGTTTTGGTGGTCGCTTCTTCACTTGCTTTTACGGCAAGTTCATTGAAAGATCTTCAAGATTCTAATGTTCGAAAGGAAAAAATGCAAAATATTTTATCAACTATAGGAATTGAAACTGACCGTGAGAAAGCAGAGCCACTTTATAAAGAGTATATTACCGCACAACTTTCCCTAAAAGCTTCAGGTGATATCGATCAGAATGTAAATGCGTTTGAGATCAGCCTAAAAAATGAAATAAAAAAACCTGTAGTTGAACAACGCTTTCCCTTGTATGAAGCGAATGCAGATGGTAGTAAATACTATATAGTTCCCTTAAGAGGAGTAGGATTATGGGATGCTATTTGGGGATATATTGCTTTAAAAGAAGACAGAAATACTATTCAAGGTGCAGTTTTTGACCATAAAGGAGAGACTGCAGGTTTAGGTGCAGAGATCACCCAACAATGGTTTCAAGATCGATTTGTAGGAGAAAAATTATTTAATGCCCAAGGACAACTTGTTGGCATAAGTGTTTCTAAGACTAATAATGATCCAAAAGACAAAGATAAAGACGATCATGAAGTTGATGCTATTTCAGGAGCAACAATAACAGGAGATGGAGTGACTGACATGATCCTTGAAAGATTTAAACATTATCTACCCTATCTAAAGGCAGAAAATACAACGGTGGCTTTAAATCAATAGTTTAATGAGAAAAAATAAATCAAAACTCGATAAAAATCCAACTTTACTTTTTGTAAATAAGGAAAGAGAACCGTTGTTTTCAAAAAAGAACAGAAAGTTGCTTTCTGATCCTATGGATGATAACAATCCAATTACTGTTCAGGTTCTAGGCATTTGTTCGGCATTAGCAATCACAGTACAATTAAAGCCTGCAGTTGTTATGAGTATTTCAGTTATGGCAGTAATGGCAGCAAGTAATGTAATTATATCTCTTTTAAGAAATCTAATTCCAAATCGAATCAGAATTATTGTTCAATTGGTTGTGGTGGCATCTATGGTAATTTTAGTAGATCAAATCTTAAGAGCATTTGCCTACGACGTCAGTAAGGAACTATCAATATTTATTGGACTGATTATTACAAACTGTATCGTAATGGGAAGATTAGAGGCCTTTGCACTTGGTAATGGAGTATGGAAATCCTTTTTAGATGGTATTGGAAATGCAGTTGGTTACGGAGTGATTTTAATTTTAGTAGCTTTTTTTAGAGAATTGTTTGGTTCAGGAAAATTATTTGGTTTTCAGGTGATTCCAGAAGTGATTTATGAAATGGGATATGTAAACAATGGATTGATGCTGCTGTCTCCTATGGCATTGATTACTGTTGGAATTTTAATTTGGATTCAGCGTTCACGAAATAGAATTTTAATAGAAAAAAATTAAGAGTAAATTATGGAATCCTATTTAAACTTATTTGTCAAAAGTATTTTTATTGAGAACATGATTTTTGCATATTTTTTGGGGATGTGTTCTTATTTAGCGGTGTCAAAAACTGTTAAAACTGCAGTAGGACTTGGCTTTGCTGTAATCTTTGTTTTGGCAATTACGGTACCTATTAACTACTTACTAGACACCTATTTACTCCAATCTGGAGCTTTATCATGGTTAGGACCTCAATACGCTGATCTTGATTTAAGCTTTCTAAGCTTTATAATGTTTATTGCGGTCATAGCTTCTATGGTGCAATTAGTTGAAATGATTGTGGAAAAATTTGCTCCAGCACTTTACGGTGCCTTGGGAATTTTTCTCCCACTAATTGCAGTAAATTGTGCTATTCTAGGAGGATCTTTATTTATGCAACAAAAAGACTTTTCTGGAATTGCAGAATCAGCAGTTTATGGGCTGGGTTCAGGTATTGGGTGGTTATTAGCCATCTTAGCAATTGCAGCAATCCGAGAAAAAATCGTTTATTCTAATGTGCCAGCACCACTTAGAGGTTTAGGAATTACGTTTATCATAACTGGTTTAATGGCACTGGGTTTTATGAGTTTTATGGGAATTAAATTATAATTTAAAATGGATTATTCAATAATATTAGCAAGTATTATCGTTTTTTTAGTCATAACATTCCTATTGGTTGGAATGCTTTTAGGTGCTAAGGCAAAACTATTACCTTCAGGTCCCGTTTCTTTAATGATAAATGGAGACAATGAAGTAGAAGTTTCGTCAGGGAATACCCTATTGAGTACCTTAGGTAATAATAAAATCTTTTTGCCTTCAGCCTGTGGAGGTGGAGGAACCTGTATACAGTGTAAGTGTCAAGTCCTTGAAGGAGGTGGAGAAATTTTACCAACTGAAGCTCCACACTTTTCTAGAAAAGAAGTTGCCGAAGGTTGGCGCTTGGGATGCCAAGTTAAGGTAAAACAGGACATGGTGATTCAAGTGCCTGAAGAGGTTTTTGGGATCAAAAAGTATGAAGCTAAAGTTGTAAGAAATTGGAATGTTGCTTCTTTTATCAAAGAGTTTGTTGTTGAAATTCCAGAGGCAATGGATTACAAGGCAGGAGGATATATTCAAATTGAAATTCCTCCATGTGAAGTAAAGTATGAGGATATTGACATATCAGCACATCCTGAAGAACATCCTGGTGAATTAGAAAAATTTAAGCTGGAATGGGACAAGTTTAAATTATGGCCATTAGTAATGAAAAATCCTGAAACAGTTGAACGTGCATATTCTATGGCTTCTTATCCTGCAGAGGGAAATGAAATTATGCTTAATGTTCGTATTGCTACACCTCCATTTGACCGTGTCAAAAATGGTTGGAGTGACGTAAATCCTGGAGTAGCTTCATCATACATTTTTTCTAAAAAAGCCGGTGATAAAGTTACGATTTCAGGGCCTTATGGTGAATTTTTCATTAATGAATCTGAAGCTGAAATGTTATATGTCGGCGGAGGTGCAGGTATGGCACCGATGCGTTCGCATCTATACGAATTGTTCAGAACATTAAAGACTGGAAGAAAAGTAACATTTTGGTATGGAGGTCGGTCAAAACGTGAATTATTCTACATTGATCATTTTAAGGCACTGGAAAATGATTTCCCTAATTTCAAATTTTACATCGCACTTTCTGAACCTATGGAAGAAGACAATTGGAAAGTAAAAGATGGCTTAGATGGAAAAGGTGACGGGTTTACTGGATTTGTACATCAAGTAGTTATTGACAATTATTTATCTTATCATGATGCACCAGAAGATATTGAAGTTTACTTCTGTGGACCTCCGCTAATGAACCAAGCAATTGAAAGAATGGCTGAGGACTATGGAGTCCCACCAGAGAATGTTCGTTTTGATGATTTTGGTGGATAATAATGGTTTAATAAGAAGTTTTGTACCTTTTACTATTCAATTAAGTAAATACTTACTTTATTTTCAATGAGTCAATTAACACTGCATGAAATTCACCAACTTGCAATGAAAGAGGTAGGTGACCATCTGGAAGCAGAGGGCTATGAATTTCTTGCAGTAAATTCTAAACTAAAGCGAACACCCCAGTTTGTATGTGTTAAAGAGAAAAAACTATACTTTGTTCTTGTCCAAGGAATTCTTTATCCAAATACACCTAGAAA
This sequence comes from Flavobacteriaceae bacterium, assembly GCA_029246125.1. GTDB lineage: Bacteria > Bacteroidota > Bacteroidia > Flavobacteriales > Flavobacteriaceae > MS024-2A. The sequence goes on along the minus strand of JAQWNZ010000057.1, from coordinate 22,246 downwards.
ATTTGATCCAGAATTGATCAAGAAAGTAAAAGATCACGCTACCAAAAATAATGCGCATTTATTTCTTGCTGGTGTTGGATTTGCAAACGCTGAAAACTACGATTTTCCATTAACTAAAAATGACCCCTATGCAGTCAATTTTAAAGGACTTGAATCAATACATTAATTTTTTGATTTGTTTTTTTTTGCTGGGTTGTTCTCCAGAAAAAAAGCAGCTCCAAAAAATTCAAGGTTATGCATTAGGGACTTCATATTCTATTTCTTTCGTTTCCAACAGACTTACCCATGAATATATAAGCCAAAGAGTAGATTCTATTTTTAAGGTTTTAAATAATTCACTATCTACTTATATATCCGATTCTGATATATCTAAAATCAACAAGGGGAATGATGTTTTGGTTGTAGATGAACATTTTATCAACGTTTATCAAAAGGCGTCAGAGGTTTGGGAGCAATCTGAAGGATTTTTTGACCCTACAGTAGGGGCTTTAGTTAATGCCTACGGTTTTGGCCCAGAAAAGCCGTTAAAATATGTTAGTGATAAACAACGAGATAGTTTGCTTTTATTGACGGGTTGGTCCAAGACTAAACTAACACCTCAGCATACCATAAAAAAAGTTCACCCTGAGATTTATTTTGATTTCAATGCTTTAGCAAAGGGCTATGCAGTAGATGTGTTGGCAAACTATTTAAAAAATAATGCTTCAGAATCTTATTTGGTTGAAATCGGTGGTGAGATTGTAGCGCAAGGAAAAAGCCCTAGATCTGGAGGTTTTTGGAAAATTGCTATTGATGATCCTCAGCAGGGCGATCAACGTAATTTTATAAGAACTGTGACACTTAAAAATCAAGCTTTGGCTACTTCAGGTAATTATCGAAAGTTTGAAGTTGATGAAGATACTGGATTACGTATTGCCCATTCCATTAATCCTAAAACAGGTTTGGCAATACCGACTAAAGTATTGAGCGCCTCTGTAAAGGCACCCGACTGTATGACAGCAGATGCTTATGCAACAGCACTTATGGTGATGCCTTTAGAAAAATCACAAAAACTAATTAATTCAAGGTCTGAACTGGAAGCTTATTGGATCATTTCAGATTCAATTAAAGGAATTAAAGAGCTTTTCTCAAAAGGGTTTATTAATTAGTAGATCAAGAAGTAGATCAAGTTTATTTTATAGCTAAAGGAATTCTTTCATTTTTTGGTAGTGAATAACTTTCAATTTCTTTACGAGAAATTTCTTTTAAAAAATTAATCCCCTGGGCTTTAAAACCTACACTTTCTAATCTTTTATAATAATCCGTACCGTAAACACGGACATGGTCGTACTGTCCGAAAGTTTCTTTTCGTTTGGTTTTATCTTTTATATTATTGTCTTCGAAAGTTTTAGAACGATTTTCTTCTAAAGGAACTTGAGCAATTAATGTACCTCCAATTTTTAACACCCTGAAGAGTTCTTCCATTGCCTTATGATCATTAGAGATGTGTTCTAAAACATGATTGCATAAAATCAAGTCGTAGGTATTATTTTCAAAAGGAAGATCACATATATCAGCTTTAATATCCGCAAGTGGTGAATGAAGATCTGTAGTGGTATAGTTCCAATGGGTAAAAGATTTGAACTTACAAAAAAATACCTGTTCGGGCGCAATGTGTAAAACCTTTAATGGGTCTTTAAGAAAAGTAGTTTTTCTTTTTAGGTATAACCATAACAAACGGTGTCGTTCTAAGGAAAGAGTACCTGGACATAAAGCGTTGGCTCTACTAGTTTGATATCCGTAGGGTAAAAATTTACGATAAGAACTTCCGTCAATAGGATCTGTAAATTTACTTCCTTTATAATACCACTTTATCAATGGACGAAACCAGATGCTCATCAAAATGAGCCAAGGTCTTGGAATTATATTTAGTATCCTTCTCATAATATCAAAGAATTGCTTCTGTATGGGAGTTCCTCTTCAGTTGAAACATCCATCGCTTTATAGATATATTCAAAAGTTGAAAGCAGTTCTGGTTTACCTTCTACCAAAGCAACATTATGTTCAAAATGAGCAGAAGGTTTGCCATCTGCTGTTAGGATGGTCCAGCCGTCTTTGAGTTGTTTGATTCGATGGGTACCCATATTGATCATAGGTTCTATGGCCAAGACCATCCCATTTAAAAATTTTTTACCACGGCCGCGCTTTCCATAATTTGGCACTTCAGGCGCCTCATGCATGGTTTCTCCTAAACCATGACCTACAAGTTCACGGACGACCCCGTAACCTTCTTTTTCGCAATAGTGTTGAATTGCATAACCTAAATCTCCAATACGGTTGTTTAGTTGAAAAGCATTGATTCCTTCATATAGCGACTCTTTGGTAATTCTTAATAATTTTTCTGTTTCGACATCAATTTCACCTACAGCAAAAGTATAAGCATGGTCTCCGTAATAGCCGTTTTTGAGAACCCCACAGTCAATTGAAATGATATCTCCTTCAACTAATAGAGAGTCATTTGGTATCCCATGTACTACTTGAGCATTAGGACTCATACAGAGGGTATTTGGGAAATCATAAAGACCTAAGAATCCAGGTTCAGCACCCTGCTCTTTGATAAAGTCATAGGCCAATCTATCGAGTTTTAAAGTACTTACCCCAGGCTTGATTTCTGAAGCTAACATGCCCAATGTTTTTGAAACAATCAATGCACTCTCACGCATCAATTCAATCTCTTGCTTTGTTTTAAGTATAATTTCGGACATATTTAAAAATCAGCGTAGGCATCTTGGTAGGCCTCCTTTTTAAGAATTTTTGAAAAATCTTCGATCAAACTTTCTACAGGAAATTCTACGATTCTATTATTTTCTTTTCCGTTTTCAAGAAAGATAAGGGTTGGGATATTTATAATGTCATAATCTTTTTCATAGCCCAAGGGACTTTCTTTTGACTCAGATATGGCGTACATTTCAATTTGATTTTCATTTACTCCTAAGGCATCTAGAAGTTTAAACATTCCTCCTAATTCTCTTTGTGTATCTCCACACCAGGTTCCCAAAAATAATTTAAACTGTAAATTTTGAGCTAGATAGGCGTGTTTTTCTATCCATCCTTCGGGGATCTTTAACAAATCATACTCTGGCTGAAACCAAGTCATAAATTCTTCCGTATTGAGATTCGCTCGATTCATATAACCTAGAACAACAGTTTCTCCTTCTTCTCCAATTAATGTTTCTACTTTCATAGGTTCAGTAGAGTATTTTGAAATCTGCGAATTTTTACAACTTGCAATTAGAAGACTTGTCAAAAGAAGAAGTTGGATTCGTTTCATGATCTTATAATTAAAGATTTTTGGGTCATTGCTTTAGGTTGTTTCACATCCATCAAATCTAGAAGAGTAGGAGCAATATCACCTAAAACTCCTGAATTGATTTTCTTTTTTTCTGGGTCAACTAAGATAATAGGAACCGAATTAGTGGTATGTGCTGTGTTTTGGCTTCCATCTGGATTTATCATTGTTTCACAATTTCCATGATCTGCAATTATTAAACTAGTGTAGTCTTGTTTGAATGCAGCATTTAATACATCAGCAGTACATTGATCAACAGCTTCACAAGCTTTGATAGCAGCTTGTAAATCTCCTGTATGACCTACCATATCTGGATTTGCAAAATTTAGACAGATAAAATCCGGCGGATCATTTTCAATTCTTTCAACAATGGCATCTCGGATTTCAAAAGCACTCATTTCAGGTTTTAAATCGTAAGTAGCTACTTTGGGAGAGGGACATAAAATTCGCTCTTCGCCATTAAATGGAACTTCTCTACCGCCGTTAAAAAAGAAGGTTACATGAGGGTATTTTTCTGTTTCCGCAATTCGTACTTGAGTTTTTCCGGCTTTTGATAAGACCTCACCTAAAGTGTCTTGAAGGTTCTCTTTGTCAAAAACAACTTTTACTCCCTTAAAGGAATCATCATAGTTTGTTAGTGTTATATAATACAAGTCTAGGGGTTCCATATCGTATTCTGGAAATGATTGCTGAGAAAGAGCCTGGGTAAGCTCTCTTCCTCTGTCTGTTCTGAAATTGAAGAATAGTACTACATCCCCTTGTTTTATTCTTGAGGAGATATTTTCTTTGATTAGGGGTCTGATAAATTCATCCGTAATTCCTTCATTGTAGCTTTCTTGAAGACTTTTTTCGAAATCGGCTGATGAGCTTCCTTTTCCATGAATTAAAAGATCATAAGCGAGTTTTACACGTTCCCACCGTCGGTCTCGATCCATAGCGTAATACCTTCCAATCAAAGTTGCCAATTTGGTATGCTTGCCCTTTAATTTTTCTTCAATCTGATTTACAAATCTTTTTCCTGAATGGGGATCAACATCTCGTCCGTCCGTAAACGCATGAAGGTAAACCTCGGGAATTTCATAATCTTCAACTAAATCAATTAAGCCTTTAAGATGATTGATATGTGAATGAACTCCACCGTCGGACAATAATCCTAAAAGATGGACCTTTTTACCTTGCTTCTTTGCAAATTGAAAACTATCAGTTAGTACTTTTTTATTTCGAAGTTCATTTTTTTCGACTGCCAGATTTATCCTGGCAAGATCTTGATAAACAATTCTCCCTGCACCCAAATTCATATGCCCCACTTCGCTATTTCCCATTTGACCTTTTGGTAAACCTACATGTTCGCCATCAGTTCTAAGGGAATTAAATGAGTAGTCTTCGTAAAGCGAATCTATGTAGGGTGTCTTTGCCTGGTCTAATGCAGATACTTTTGGATCTGGAGCATTTCCCCAACCATCTAATATCATTAAGAGTATTTTTTGATTCACTAATTTTTTAATAAAGATACAAATTAGTAAGCTCTTCAATTAATCCACTGAGCTTAAAAAAAAACTGTTACTTTGTAAAAAAAGTATTGAAAAAAGGCATTGTTTATAGATCCACAGGAAGTTGGTACACAGTTGAATCTGATGGACTTTTTTATTCCTGTAGAATAAAAGGTAAACTTCGCCTTAAAGGAATTAAAAGTACAAATCCTATAGCAGTAGGAGATCGGGTCACTTTTGAAGTTGATATTTTAGCCTCAGAACCACAAGGGACAATAGTAGAAATAGAAGAACGCCAAAATTATATTGTTCGAAAGTCTGTAAATCTTTCCAAACAGACTCATATTATTGCTTCAAATATTGATCAGGTATTTTTGTTAATTACATTGTACAATCCTCCTACATCAACTTCATTTATTGACCGTTTTTTAGTTACAGCCGAAGCTTATCAAATTCCCTCTATTTTGATTTTTAATAAAATAGACACCTATACATCTGAACAGGAGCTAGAGGTCGATTATTTGGCAGCTCTTTACTCTAAGATTGGATACAAAACATTAAAAATTTCATCGACTAAAAGGCTAAACATTAATAAAATTGAAAGTATGATGGAAAATAAGCTTAGTATGTTTTTTGGGCATAGTGGTGTTGGAAAGTCTACTTTGATAAATACAATTGCTCCAAATTTAAATTTAAAAACTTCAGACATATCAAATCACCATCAACAGGGAACACATACAACTACCTTTTCTGAAATATTTGCTTTACCTAGAGGAATGAAATTAATCGATACTCCGGGAATAAAAGGGTTTGGTGTTGTAGATATGCAGGCTGAAGAAATGGGAAATTATTTTCCAGAATTTTTATCCTTAAAATCCGAATGTAAGTTCCATAATTGTTTGCACCAAAGAGAGCCCCAATGTGCTGTAATTCAGGCTTTTGAAGAAGGTAATATCGCAGAATCAAGATATAAAAGCTATTTACAAATGTTGGAAAATGATATCACTTACCGTTAATAAAAGTTTATGAGAGTTGTTTTGCAACGAGTTCGAGAGGCTAAGGTTATAATTGAAGAAGGGGAAAGTAACAAAATTGGCCAAGGAATTTTGGTATTGCTTGGTATAGAGATGGCAGATGAAATGCCTGATGTAGATTGGCTGGTAAAAAAAGTATTAAACTTGAGAATTTTTGGCGACAATAATGGTGTGATGAATAAGTCCTTACTAGATGTTAATGGAGAGCTAATGATTGTGAGTCAATTCACCCTCATGGCGGCTACTAAAAAAGGAAACCGACCATCTTATATTAAAGCTGCAACTCACGAACATGCTATTCCACTTTATGAGTCATTCATCAAAAAAGCAGGGTCTCTTTTAGAATCAAAGATTGTTACTGGAACTTTTGGAGCCATGATGCGAGTTGTTTTAGAAAACGATGGTCCTGTAACCATTTTAATTGATTCTAAGAATAAGGAATAAGTAAACTAAAGAATATTAACTTCAGTTTCTAGATTAATATTAAAAGTATTTTTAACTGAAGATTGTATTTTTCGTGCTAGCTCTAAAACTTCTTTTCCTTTGGCTGCATTCAAATTAACGAGAACTAATGCTTGATCTTTATGGACCCCAGCTCCACCATGTTGGGTCCCTTTAAATCCTAACTGATCTATAAGCCAAGCAGCTGGAATTTTAAGTTGTTTATCATAAGCAGGATAGAAGGGAAGCTCTGGGTAGGTTTCTTTCAGTAATTTAAAATGTGATTTTGAGATCAGGGGGTTTTTAAAAAAACTACCACAGTTACCTAATGTCTTAGGGTTGGGAAGTTTGGATTCTCGAATTTCAATAACAGCTGCTGCAATTTCTTGTATATTTAGAGTTTTTCTCTCAAAGTAAGTATTTAGAGTACCGTAATCTATATTAAGATGATGTGGAGGTTTTTTTAGTTGAAAGCAAACTGATATAATGATATATCTACCTTTTTGATGGTTTTTAAAAATGGAAGACCTGTAACTAAATTCACAATCTTTTTTGAAAATAACCTCTTCTTTAAGAGTTTTTATATTTAATGCTCTACAGGATTTGAATACTGAGGCTAGTTCCACTCCATAAGCTCCAATATTCTGTATAGGGGCAGCGCCAACACTTCCTGGTATTAGGGCTAAATTTTCAATACCACCGTAATTGTGATTCAAACACCAAATAACAAACTCATGCCAGTTTTCTCCAGCCTGTACTTCCACAGTAACAGTTTTTGAAGTCTCTTTTAAAACTGATTTCCCTTTATTGGCTATCAGTAGGGTTAGTCCTTCGAAATCTTCAGTAAATAGAATATTACTACCACCCCCTAAAATACGAAAGGGGAGATTTTTATTTATTTCAAGAATTTTTTTGAGCTCAATGGTATTAGATACTTCGTAAAAGTACTTTGTTTGGGTTTCGATCCCAAAAGTGTTGTAAGGCTTTAAAGAAATGTTCTCTTTAAATCTAAGCATATTTCAAGGTACAAATTTCTTATAGGCTTCCAATGCTTTTTCTAAAATAGTTGCCGCCAGAATCAGCTTTTCCTGGTCTAAAATAAATGCAATTCGAACTTCATCAAGCCCTACATTAGGAGATGAATAAAAACCTTTAGCAGGAGCTAACATTACAGTTTTATTGTTTATGCTAAAGTCAGTTAATAAGAATTTAGAAAAGTCTTCAGCGTCTTCCACAGGTAATTTTACAATACAGTAAAAGGCACCCATAGGGTGAGAAACTTCTACATTGGGAATCTGCTCTAATTGATTAATGAGGGTATTTCTTCTCGCCTTATATTCTTTAATTACTCCTTCAAGATAGCTTTTTGGGGCAGATAGTGCTGCCTCACTTGCCATTAGTGCATAAGTAGGAGGTGAAAGACGAAGATGCGCAAATTTCATTACGTTTTGGATGAGTGAATCATTTTTTGACACCAGCGAACCCACGCGAGCACCACACAAACTGTATCGTTTAGAAACTGAATCAATCATAACTGTGTGCATACTAGCCTTTTCATCGCTCAAAACAGAATAGTGTGGTTCGCCATCATGAATAAACTCTCGATAAACTTCGTCAACAATTAGAAAAATATCATGTTTTATAGCAAGTTCGCATAGGGTTTGAATTTCTTTTTTACTGTAAACATACCCTGTTGGATTACTAGGATTACATAAAAGAATGGCTTTGGTCTTTGAAGTGATTTTATCACTGATCTTCTCTAAGGCAGGAAGTTGAAATTTTGAATGGAATTCGGAAATTACTGGTACAACTCGAACACTTGCTGCACTTGCAAAACCGTTATAATTTGCATAAAAAGGTTCTGGTATAATGATCTCATCACCAGCATCACAAATCACATTAAGAGCAAAAGTAAGGGCCTCGCTTGCCCCTGTAGTTATGATTATATCATCAGTTTCGATATTAATATTATGATAATTGTAGTAATCAACAAGTTTTGATCTGTAAGATAACTTTCCCTGAGATGGTCCGTAGGGCAATAGATTCAATTTTGATTTTTTGACAGCTTCAATAGCTTGCTTGGGTGCTGCAATATCTGGTTGTCCAATGTTTAAATGAAACACCTCAATTCCATTTGCTTTTGCTTTTTCAGCATGTTCAACAAGCTTTCGAATAGGTGAGGTTGGAAGTTCGATTCCCTTTTTGGATAGTTGTGGCATAAGTCTAATAAAGCTGCAAAAGTAAGAGGTTTTTATTTGCCACTAACAATTATTAAAGACCTTAAGAGACTTTTAATAAATTCCTTTAAATTTTATTGGATTGGCAGGACTGTACCCTTAAGTTTTAAAGCGATATATGGACTTTCTTTCTGATTTGTAGAAACTGTTATAGTTTTTCTAAATGGGCCTACTCTTTTGGTATCGTAGCGAACAATAATTTCACTGGATTCACCAGGAGAAATAGGATTATTAGGTTTTTTTGGAATAGTACATCCGCAAGTGGATTTTACGTTTGTAATAATTAAATCTGCAGTTCCGACATTTTTAAAAGTAAATACACGCTCCCCATCACTTCCATTCTCAATTATTCCATAGTCAACGGTAGTGCTCTCAAATTCTATTTGAGGTAAAGTTTGTTGGGCATATACCGAAAGGGTAAAGAGAAGTATAACTGTATTAAGATATTTCATTGTTTTCATAAAATGAGGTTAATTTATTAAAAATAAAAATTTTCTTTATTAATGAGTCATTATGTTTATAACATTAGTGTTCCTACTTTTGTAAATCAAAATTAGATCAAAAATTTCACATGGAAATTCCTTCCAAATTTGATGCCAAAGGAATAGAAAGCAAATGGTATGCCTTTTGGCATAAGAATAATTTTTTCAAATCTACTCCAGATGAGCGCGAACCATATACTATAGTAATTCCACCTCCGAATGTAACAGGGGTCCTCCATATGGGACATATGCTGAATAACTCACTTCAAGACATTATTATTCGTCGTGCAAGAATGAGAGGTTACAATGCTTGTTGGGTACCTGGTACAGATCATGCCTCTATTGCTACAGAAGCCAAGGTTGTCGAAAAGTTAAAATCTGAAGGAATCGAAAAAAGTGATTTGACTCGTGAGGAGTTCTTGAATCATGCGTGGAAATGGACTGAGGAGTACGGAGGTGTAATTTTGGAACAATTAAAAAAATTGGGTTGTAGTTGTGATTGGGACCGAACCAAGTTCACTATGGATCCCGAAATGTCAGAATCTGTACTTCAAGTTTTCGAGAAGCTCCACGATAAGGGGCTCATTTACAGAGGATTTCGAATGGTTAATTGGGATCCAGAAGCCCAAACTACACTTTCTGATGAAGAAGTACTTTTCGAAGAAAAAAACGGAAATCTTTATCATATCGCCTACCAAGTTGTGAATAGTGATGAAAAAGTAATTGTAGCAACTACGCGCCCAGAAACACTATTAGGTGATACAGCAATTTGCATTCATCCTGATGACAAACGCTATTTGCATTTAAAAGGGGAGAAAGTTCATGTTCCATTGACAAACAGGATCATTCCAATAATACAAGATGATTATGTTGCCATGGATTTTGGAACAGGTTGTTTAAAAGTTACCCCGGCACATGATCAAAATGACAAACTTTTAGGTGAAAAACACAAACTGGAAGTTATTGATATTTTTAATTCAGATGGAACTCTCAATGAAAATGGTGGAGATTACCAAAACTTGGATCGATTTAAGGCAAGAAAAATTATTGCTAAGGACCTAGAGACTCAAAGGATTTTAATCAAAACGGAGGCTTATCGACATAAAGTTGGTATATCTGAAAGAACTAAGGCCGTTATTGAACCTCGTCTTTCCGATCAGTGGTTTCTAAAAATGGAAGAATTAGCCCGACCTGCAATAGATGGAGTTCTAAAAGAAAAAGATATTGAACTTTTACCTGAAAAATTTAAAAATACCTACCGTCACTGGATGGAGAATATTAGAGATTGGAATATTTCAAGACAACTGTGGTGGGGACAACGAATTCCAGCCTATTTTTACGGGAAAAGTAAGAAAGATTATGTAGTTGCTTTAGATAAATTAAAAGCATTGGAAAAAGCAAAATCAAAAAGTGGAAATGATAGTTTAACAGTAAATGATCTTCGTCAAGACGAAGATGTTTTAGACACTTGGTTTTCTTCATGGTTATGGCCTATTTCTGTTTTCGATGGTATCAGACATCCAGAAAATGAAGAAATTCAGTACTATTACCCAACTCAGGATTTGGTAACAGGCCCTGATATTTTGTTTTTTTGGGTAGCACGGATGATAATGTCTGGGTATGCCTTTAGAGATAAAAAACCTTTTTCTAAAGTATATCTTACCGGGTTAGTTCGAGATCAAAAGGGTCGAAAAATGTCAAAACAATTGGGAAATTCACCTGACGCATTAAAGCTTATTGAGGATTACGGTGCAGATGCAGTTCGAGTTGGACTAATGCTAAGTTCAGCTGCGGGGAATGACCTGCTTTTTGATGAGTCCTTATGCCAACAGGGGAAGAATTTTGCAAATAAAATTTGGAATGCTTATCGTCTGATAGATGGGTGGGAGATTAAAGAAGATTTAAAAGTACCTGAAGTTGCGACAGAAGCGTTGGAGTGGTATGAAAATCAGTTTGAAAAAACACTTACTTGGGTTGACGAGAACTTTGATAAGTATAGAATTTCCGATGCATTAATGTCTATTTATAAACTTGTCTGGGATGATTTTTGCTCTTGGTTACTAGAGCTTATTAAGCCTGAATATGGCCAACCGATTGATCGACAAACCTATATTAAGGTGATTGCCTTATTTGAAAAAAACTTAAGAATTCTTCACCCTTTTATGCCTTTTCTAACCGAAGAGCTTTGGCATTTTATTGCTGATCAAAAAACAGAGGATTCTATTACAGTCGCTGCTTGGCCAGAAGCTCAAAATTTTAACAAAAAATGCATCAATGATTTTGAATTAGCTCAACAAATCATAGGAGGTATTCGGAATTTTAGAAAGGAAAAAAATATTACTTTTAAAGAGAACATCAGTCTATATATTAATACAGATAAGTCTAATTTTAGTTTTGAATCTGCTATTTTAAAATTGGGAGGTGTCACTGAAATAAAGTATTCCAACCCTCCTGAAAATTTGGATGGGGGTAAATTTAGAATAAAAAATTTAGAGTTTTTTATTCCGACGATTGAAGCAGAAGATCCTGAAGCAGAGAAAGAAAAATTAACTTTAGAACTCAATTATATTAAAGGATTTTTAGCTTCGGTTGAAAAGAAACTTTCCAACCAACTTTTCGTTGCTAATGCACCTGAAAAAGTTATTGATTTAGAGCATAAAAAGGCGTCAGATGCAAGAGAAAAAATCTTATTACTGGAAAAGAATTTGGAATCGCTTTAGGGTAGATGAGCAATCGTTTGAATACCACCCTTAACCACATCATCGACTTTCACATCAATTTGTGTTTTAAGGGGTAAAAAGAGGTCTACTCTAGAGCCAAATTTTATAAATCCAGCATCTTCTCCTTGAACAACTTGTGATCCCTTCACAGCATAATTCACTATTCTTCGGGCGACTGTTCCAGCAATTTGACGGTACAAAACTTCTCCAAATGTTTTATTCTCAAGTACAATTGTAGTACGTTCATTAAGTTCCGATGATTTTGGATGCCAAGCTACTAGATATTTACCAGGATGGTATTTGCTAAAATTTACTATACCACTCATTGTATACCGAGTAACATGAACATTCAAGGGTGACATAAAAATAGATATCTGAATGCGTTTATCTTTAAAATACTCTTTTTCAAAAACCTCTTCAACAATTACTACTTTTCCATCAACAGGAGCAATGAGGTGCTTTTCATTTTTTGATGTAGTACGCTTTGGATTTCTAAAGAACTGTAAAACTAAAATTAACAATATTAAGGCCGTCACTTGAATGATAATTTTTAACCACTCAATCGATATATTGTATTCAACTAAAACTGCAATTGCAGCAATAATTAAAAATGTGTTTAGAATGATTAAATATCCTTCTTTATGGAACATATTCAGATAATATTAAAACAAGATAAACAAAAGGAGCAGTATATAATACACTATCCATCCTATCGAAAAACCCACCATGCCCAGGAATTAGTGAGCCACTGTCTTTTACTTTAGCTTCTCTTTTAAACTTTGACTGAATTAGGTCACCAATTGTAGCTGTTGAAATAATTACAATGGCTAAAACAGGGAAGATCCATTCTTCAAGTCCTGTATTTAATGTCATTAACACCAACCCAAGACCTAAACAACTAAGTCCTCCTCCCCAAAAACCTTCCCATGTTTTATTTGGAGAGATTGAAGGAAAGAATAGTTTTTTTCCTAAACGTTTACCAAAAATATATGCAAAACAATTATTAGTCCAGATAAATGTGTAAATCAAGAGTGTTGTAAAGTTGTTTTCTAAACCTGGCAATTTTGTAGTAGCTAAAATAAAATATCCTGAACCAACAATATAAAAGAAGGAGATGCCACCTCTTTGATAGTTTTCCGACGGAAATTTTTTCTCTTTAATTAAACAGTAAGTTAAATATAAACTGGTAATTAAAGTCAAGGCTAAAAGTGAGAAATGAAAAACTTTATGTACTTGATCGTTAAAAAACTGATAGGATAAAATACCAAATACTAGAAAAGAGATTGGGCTTTTATAATTAATTAGTTTCTGAAATTCGAAAAGAGCAAGTGATGAAAATATAAAAATAATAATAAGTAAAGCACCGTTTGACCAATAGGCTGAAAAGATAATTAGTGCTACATACAAGAGTCCTGATATACTTCTAATGAGTAATTCACTCATATATTTTTATATAATTACAGAAGATTAAAAAATAAACTGAAATCATATAATTACAGATTTTTATTTGTCTTCTAGGAGCAAATATATGCTTTTTGATGTAGTCTCTGATTCAGGAGCTTCCTTTTCACCATGTAAATTAGACTTTATTTTTAAGGTTGTTATATTTGTAGGTATTTTTTCGGGATATTTCTTTTTAAGAAAAGTCATGCCCTGACTTACGTCTCTTACCAACTGATTCAAATTTGCTTTTACAATAATTGTTTGAGGGAGATTATTAAGTTTAAAGTGTTTAATTTGAAATTCACTCAACAATATTTTACCCGTATTAGATATCAGGTATTCACATTCAATTATTGCAGCCTTATATTCTTTTGGAATTATAGAGTTTTGTGAAATTAAACTAGTTCCAAATTGGTCTGATAAATTAGCATTTAAGCTTAAAATTTGTTTAGGTTCCCAATGATTCTCAATACATATATCTTTAAAATTATCTAATAGATTAGAATAAGATTCATTGAATAAAAACTTGCCTCCTTTACGTGTAAAGTTTTTTGCAAATCCGACCTCAAGGGGATCACCCTCTTTGGGTAAAAAAGGGCTGTTTTGAGGCTTTTTTGCTTTGCTTTTACCAAAAAATTTATCCCAAATACCCATTATTAGTGATCACTTATTCTTAGCCTCTTCTATTTTTTCCTCATTAGATTTATAGGGTCTTTTACCAAGAATATTTTCTAAATCGTCCTTAAAAATAACTTCTTTTTCTAAAAGACGATCAGCCAGTTTAATCAATTTATCTTTTGAGGAAGCGAGTAATGATATTGCTCTTTCATATTGTTTTTCAATAATCTCAGAAATTTCATGATCTATCTTTCGTGCGGTCTCTTCAGAATAAGGTTTTGTAAAGTTATAATCTGTCTGACCTGAAGAATCATAATAAGTGATGTTACCTAAATTTTCATTGAGACCATAAACAGATACCATTGATCTTGCCTGACGGGTAACTTTTTCTAAATCACTTAAAGCTCCTGTAGAAATTTTATCAAACATTACTTTTTCTGCAGCACGACCACCTAGAGCCGCACACATTTCATCTAACATTTGTTCTGTTCTCACAATTTGTCTTTCTTCAGGTAAATACCAAGCTGCACCAAGCGATTGACCTCTAGGAACTATAGTTACTTTTACTAGCGGAGCTGCATATTCAAGTAACCAGCTAACAATCGCATGTCCAGCCTCATGAAAGGCAATAGTTTTCTTCTCCTCGGGAGAAATAATTTTATTTTTCTTTTCAAGTCCTCCGATAATTCTATCTACAGCATCTAGAAAGTCTTGCTTTCCAACTGATTTTTTATTCTTTCGAGCTGCTATTAATGCAGCTTCATTGCAAACATTTGCAATATCAGCCCCAGAAAAACCTGGGGTTTGCTTAGCGAGAAAATCTATGTCTAAAGTTTTAATCACTTTAATAGGCTTCAAATGTACCTCAAAGATTTCTTTTCTTTCATTTAAGTCGGGAAGATCAACATAAATTTGACGATCAAATCGACCTGCACGCATGAGCGCCTTATCTAATACATCTGCTCGATTTGTTGCTGCAATTACAATTACATTTGTGTTTGTGCCAAAACCATCCATCTCAGTTAGAAGTTGATTTAATGTATTTTCCCTTTCGTCATTGGAACCTGTTATATTACTTTTTCCTCTAGCACGTCCTATGGCATCAATTTCATCTATAAAAATTATTGAGGGAGATTTATCTTTTGCTTGTTTAAAGAGATCTCTTACCCTTGAAGCTCCAACTCCTACAAACATTTCAACAAAATCTGAACCAGATAATGAGAAAAAAGGAACTTTAGCTTCACCTGCAACAGCTTTAGCAAGCAAAGTTTTTCCAGTACCCGGTGATCCTACTAAAAGGGCACCTTTCGGTATTTTTCCACCAAGTTTAGTATATTTTGATGGGTTTTTTAAAAAGTCCACTATTTCTTGTATTTCTTCTTTTGCTCCTTCTAATCCAGCAACATCTTTAAATGTAGTTTTAACATCTGTATTTTTATCAAATAATTTAGCTTTTGATTTTCCAATATTGAAAATTTGACCACCAGGTCCTCCCGCACCTCCACCAGACATGCGACGCATCAAAAAAATCCATACTCCTATTATAATTATAATGGGTAAAAAGCCAATTATTGCATCTATCCAACGATTTTCTACGGTAATGAATTCAAGCCGGAAAACAATCCCATTTTGACGGGCTTTTTCTAATTTTTCTTCAAAGAGTTCTAAACTACCAACTTCAAATTGATAGTGTGGTCCTTGCAAATTTTCTTGACCAAAAATATTTTTTGAACTAATCGTTTGATGTTCACTTTTAGAAAGAGCCTCTTGTTTAAGGGTTACTTGTACACTACTTTTATTTCGGATTACTATAACTTCACTTACATCTCCAGCATTAAGAAATTGTTCAAAATTTGAAATATTTGTTTTACTAAGAGTTTTCCATGAATCGCCTCCTCCAAAAATACTCATACCTAGTAAGGAAAATATAATGGCACCATAAAGCCAATAAATGTTAAATTTTGGTGTCTGTGGTTTTTTCACTTCTTTCATAGATTTTTAATAATTTGATGCAATTTGGGTACTTTTCGCGTCTCCCCATAGATCTTCTAAATTGTAATATTCACGAATTTGATTCTGAAAAATGTGAACAACAACATTGACATAATCAATCAATACCCATTCAGCATTGACTAAGCCTTCTGTGTGAAAAGGTTTTTCTTTTAATGCTTTACTCACTCTCTTTAAAACAGAGTTCACAATGGCGGATACCTGAGTATTTGAGCTTCCACTGCAAACTATAAAAAAATCACAGGGAGTATTTTCCAGCTTCCTAAGGTCTAATTGATTAATTTTTTCACCTTTAACATTTTCTATACCAAGAATAATTTCTTCTATTAATTGAATATCCCTTTCCTTTTTAATTGCCATTAAGCTAAATTATTTTCAACAAATTTATTACATTTTGAAACGCAATTTAATTCATAAATGAGCACATTTAATATTATCAAACTTAATGCCATCACTTCAACAAATAATTATTTGAAAGATAAACTTTCAAATGCTACCTGTAAGGATGGGGATTTAATTTGGACAAAACATCAAACCGAAGGAAGAGGGCAAAGAAATAAATCATGGCTATCGGAAGCTAATAAAAGTTTATCTTTAAGTATTTATAAGACTTTTGAGGGTAAAACACCTCAACATCCTTTTGAAATTAGCTCCGCTGTAGCCTGTGCAATAATTCGAACATTGCATTCTATAGGAATTCCTGGATTAAATATTAAATGGCCAAACGACATTTTGTCATGTAATCATAAGATTGGTGGAATTCTGATTGAAAATACCTATAAATATTCGCGCTTAAATGAAACAATTATCGGACTGGGGTTAAATATTAACCAAGAGAAATTTGATTCACTTCCCCATGCAGGATCTTTATTTATGATTACCAAAAGAAAATGGGATATTGAGAATGTTTTAAACACCTTAATACAAAATTTTGAAAATATTCCGTTTTCTAATTTATTAGATCACGAAAAAGAGAATTTAACTATGTTTAATTCATTTCTATGGAGAAAAAATAAACCCTCAAAATTTTTTGGGTCAGAAGGAATATTTGAAGCAATACCTTTGAAAGTGACACAAGAGGGTAAGCTAATCATTACAGATTCGGAAGGTGGGTTAAGCACTATAAATCTCAATCAAGCTCGAATGCTTTATCCAAAAGAAATAATTTAAGGAGCCCAGTTTGAAGGATCCTTTCTCCATTTGTGAAGGTTTTGAACTTCCGTTTCAGTGATTTTATTTTGGTTTAAAGCACTACTCAATAGGTGCTGATAGTCACAAAGTGTTTTAAGTGTAACTTGAGCTTCTTTAAAAGCAATTGAGGCTTGAGGGAATCCATAGGTAAACAAAGCTAACATTCCAACTACTTCACATTGTGCCTTCTTAATTGCATTCACTGCATTTAGACTGCTTTTACCAGTGCTTATTAGGTCTTCGATAACTACTACTTTTTGATTTGGTTCCAATTTTCCCTCAATTTGATTTTTCCCTCCGTGTTTCTTAGCTTCAGGACGAACATAAATAAAAGGAAGCTCAAGTATTTGTGCAACTAACATGCCAATTCCTATTGCTCCAGTTGCAACTCCTGCAATGATGATATTTGAATCAAATTTATTTTGGATTTCTTTAGCAAGAGCATTGCATAAAAAAGTTCGAATATCGTGATAGGATAAAGCGATTCTGTTGTCACAATAAATAGGAGATTTCCATCCGCTAGCCCAAGTAAATGGATTTTTTGGATTCAATTTAATTGCATTAATTTGTATGAGTAACTCTGCTGTTTGTTGAGCAATTTTTTGATTAAAGACCATTCTCAAATGTATAAAGTTTTTTATAACCAGAAGCCAATTTTTTTAAAAACTGATATTGAAGAAATCTCTGACGATTTTCCATTATTATATGCCAAATATACTTCGGTTTACAGCTTAATGAAAGCCTTAAAATCAAAGAAAGTTTTAGGAATTAATTTATATCATCCTAAAAGGGAAAAGTTAGAAATGCATTTTTTAAAATTTTTTCCAACGGTAGAAGCCGCTGGTGGCTTAGTTGAACATAAAGATGGTCGTTTATTATTTATTTATCGAAACAATAAGTGGGATTTGCCCAAAGGTAAGATTGAAAAAAAAGAGATTATTTTAAACGCAGCTATGCGTGAAGTTTCAGAGGAAACAGGTGTTTTAAATTTGAATGTATCCAAACCTCTACCATCTACTTATCACATCTACAATGCGAATGGAAGATATAAGTTGAAATTAACCCATTGGTTTTTAATGAAAACAAAGTATGCTTTGCCATTAATTCCACAAATGGAGGAGAACATTCAAAAAGCAGAATGGAAAACTATAGACGAAATCCCTGACTTGTTTGAAAATGCGTATGAAAATATTAAAATAGTAGTTAAAGCTGTGGTTGGAGAATAAGCAATTTAAGCCTTTCTAGATACTACTGCTTTTGGAACTAATAAAGTGTAATCCCCACCGTAATGAATAATTTCACGAACAATACTACTGCTAATATAGGAGTGAGTGGATGAAGACAATAAAAAAACTGTTTCAATGCCTGTCAGTTTTCTGTTCATTTGTGCAACACTTTTTTCAAATTCAAAATCGGCTGGGTTTCGTAAGCCCCTCAAAATTGAATTAGCATTAACTTTTTTACAAAAATCAACAGTAAGGCCTTCATACGATTCAACGAAAACTTTTGAATTGTTTTTATTGGTTTCTTTGATAAATTTTATACGGTCTTCTAGTATGAACATATTTTTTTTATCGCTGTTTTCACCAACTGCAATTATGAGTTCATCACACAAAGGGAGAGCTCTTTCAATGATTTCCTGATGTCCAATAGTAATGGGGTCAAAAGAACCAGGAAAAATAAATCGCTTCATCTTAAAATTATTCTTGCTTTAAAGCAGTTTGTAAAAGGTAATTAAAAAAATCAGAAAGTTCAATACCCATTGCACTTACTTGTTGAGGTATAATACTTTTTGAAGTCATTCCTGGAACAGAATTGATCTCTAATAGATGAGGTATATCATCTACAAAAATGAATTCACTTCTGATAAGGCCTTTTAGCCCAAGTTTTTTATAGATTAGTCTACTCCACTTTTCAACTTCTATTTTAGAAGATTCCGCAATTTTCGCAGGTGTTATTTCCTGAGCTTTGCCTTCATATTTTGCAGCATAATCAAAAAAATCATTTTCGCTTATAATTTCAGTAATAGGCAAAACGTTTATTTTATTATTAAATTCGGCAACACCTACTGAAACTTCTCTCCCTACTAGTGCACTTTCAATAATAATTTGGCAATCTTCCTTAAAGGCATTCATAATGGCAGGCTCAAGTTCAGATTTTGAATTTACCAAATATACTCCAAAGCTACTTCCAGCTCTATTAGGTTTAACAAAACATGGAAGACCTACTATTTTCTCAATCTTTATTAAATCAATTGGATCGCCTTCATCAAGCGCAAAGTTCTTAGCCGTAGGGACACCCCATCCACGAAGTATAGATAGACAGTCTCTTTTATTAAAAGTAAGAGCAGCATTGTAGCTGTCACAACTTGAAAAAGGAATATTAAGTAATTCCCATAACGCAGCTAATTGACCATTTTCGCCTGGGACTCCGTGAATTGAGTTAAAAACTACATCAATGTTGACATTAATATCTTCATTTATTAAAGAAAAATCAGCTTTTGAAACTTCAAAAGTAGTTTTATTATCATCGATTGCTGTCCATGAATCAGGTCTTATTGTAATGAGATAAACTTCATATAAATTTCGGTCTAGATTTAAAAAAACAGTTTTTCCACTTTGAATTGAAATTTCGAATTCGGAGCTAAATCCGCCACAAACAACACCTACCTTTTTCTTACTCATCTTTCCATACTTGTATTACAAATGTATAGCATTTATAGCCAACTCATAAAACTTAGGTTTTATTATATTTGAGTAGATTTTAAATCATGAATTTTTTGCGCTTTTTGTTCAGTAAGTATTTCTATAAACAACTGCTCTATATTTTTATAATTGTATTTGTTTTATTTTTAATTATTTCATTCACATTAAAATTAATAACTCATCATCAAGAATATATAGAAGTTCCTGACTTACATAGAGTCTCAATAAATGCTCTTCCGACTATTATGAAGCAGGAGAATTTACGCTTTGAAATAATAGATTCCTCAAAATTTGTTCCTGAACTCCCATCTTTTTCAGTCATTGATCATGTGCCTTCTGCCGGAAGTGAAGTAAAAATCAATAGGAAAATATATTTGACAGTGAATCCGTCAGGATACCAAAAAATTACTGTACCTAATTTAATACAAATTACCAAAAGAAATGCAGAATCTATGATTAACGCAGTAGGTTTTAAGTTAGGTGAAATTAAATATAAAGATAATATAGGTAAGGATATGGTATTAGAGATTTTTCATATGGGAAACCAAATTAATCCTGGAGTTTTGTTACCAAAAACAAGTACAATCGATTTAGTTTTAGGTAATGGAAAAAGATAACTTTTCAACTGAAACAAAAACTTCGGAATCGGATGTCTTATACGAACACTATTATTTTAAAGCTGATCAAGGTCAATCTCCATTAAGAGTTGATAAGTTTTTGATGTCTCGTATTGAGAAAGTGACACGAAATAAAATTCAACGAGCCGCAAAAGAAGGAAGTATTTTTGTTAATGACCAAGCCGTAAAATCAAATTACAAAGTAAAAGCAGAAGATCAAATAAAAGTTCTTTTTTCGTACCCACCCTATGAAAACCTTTTACTCCCAGAGAAAATCGATCTTGATATTGTTTATGAAGATAATATTTTGTTAGTACTCAATAAACCCCCTGGTTTGGTAGTTCATCCTGGGCATGGAAATTATTCGGGAACACTTTTAAATGGATTGTTATATCACTTTGAGCAACTGCCAACGAACGCTAATAATCGACCAGGATTGGTGCACCGAATAGATAAAGATACTAGCGGACTTTTAGTTGTTGCCAAAACAGAAGAAGCAATGAGTCATCTGGCCAAACAATTTTTTGATAAAACATCTAAACGAAAGTATTTGGCTTTGGTCTGGGGTGATTTTGATGTAGATCAGGGGACTGTCACAGGATCCATAGGTAGAAATCAAAAAAATAGACTTCAAATGACTGTTTTTGAGAATAATTCTAAGGGTAAAGATGCCGTTACTCATTTTAAAGTATTGGAACGATTTGGTTATGTTACGCTTTTGGAATGTCAATTAGAAACCGGAAGAACACATCAAATTCGAGCTCACATGAAATTTACTGGCCATACTCTATTTAATGATGCACGTTATGGAGGAGATAAAATTCTTAAAGGGACGAATTTTACAAAATATAAGCAATTTGTTGAAAATTGTTTTTTACTCATGCCACGACAAGCACTTCATGCTAAAACTTTAGGTTTTATTCATCCTAAAACTGAAGAAAAAATGGAATTTGATTCACCTATCCCAGAAGATTTTGAAAGTGTATTACAAAAATTTCGGCAGTACGCTCAGCATAAGAAACTACTATAATATTATTTAAAGCTTCAATTTATTATTTTTGCAAAGGCCGTTAAAAGCATTTACTTTTACAAAAGAAGATTTTTTATTTATTAATGAAATTGAATTATGAAATTACTTATTTCACCGGCCAAATCTTTAGATTTTGAAAAAGATCTACCTTTAGAAAAGACAACAACTCCTATTTTTGAAAAAGAAGCTTTCTATATTAACTCTGTCTTAAAAGAACAATCTAGAAAGGATTTAGGGAAGCTAATGCATATTTCAGATGCCCTAGCATCAATGAATTGGGATAGAAATCAAAAATTCAAATCTCCATCTACATCTTCAAGAGCTGCTGTTTTTGCATTTAATGGCGATGTGTATTCAGGATTAGACGCTTACACTCTTCCACAGAAAAATATAAATACTTTAGAAGATAAACTTCGTATTCTCTCAGGCTTATATGGACTTTTAAAGCCATTGGACGCTATCCGTCCTTACAGACTGGAAATGGGGACATCTTTAATTTTGGATACACATAAGAATTTATATTCTTTTTGGAAAAGTAAAATTAC
This sequence comes from Flavobacteriaceae bacterium, assembly GCA_029246125.1. Lineage (GTDB taxonomy): Bacteria > Bacteroidota > Bacteroidia > Flavobacteriales > Flavobacteriaceae > MS024-2A. The sequence continues at coordinate 355 of JAQWNZ010000057.1, read as the reverse complement.
AGATCAACTGAATGCCGAACTTAAGGAGGGAGAACTTTTAGTTAACTTAGCAAGTAAGGAATACTTTAGTGCAATTGATTCAAAATTAATTCAATCACCAATAGTTACACCTCAATTTAAAGATTTTAAAAATGGAAAATTCAAAATAATTTCTTTTTTCGCAAAAAAAGCTAGGGGTATGATGGTTCGCTATTTGATTGATAAGGATGCTTCATTAATTAATGAAATATTAGGTTTTAATTTTGATGGTTACACCTTCAGTGAATCAGAAACTCAAGATGAGTTAAATCCTGTTTTTGTTCGTTGATTATTTAAGTGAATCGGCAATCCCTAAAATATTTTCTTCTAAATAGAA
>JAQWNZ010000033.1 GCA_029246125.1 Flavobacteriaceae bacterium | reverse complement strand
GATTATTTATCTTCCAAAGACTTATGCTGTGTGGTGTATCTATTCCTAAATTTAAGTGAAAAACATCTTTTTCAATGTGCCACTCCATTTCTGGTAAATATCTAGAATGAATTAGTCTGTCGTAAAAAGAAAAGACATTTTGATATCGATAATCTTCTGTTAAGCCATGATTTCCATTTGGAACATATTGAAGATATTTTTTATCAGGAATATCTTCCCAATAGAATTTCCATGAATCTGTTACGAAGAATTCGTCAATGGTACCATTTACAATTAATTTAGGCATTGTAAAAAGCTCCTTGAATTGATATGGTTCAACGTAGTTCATAAGTTTTTTAAACTCTTTTGTATTCATCCAATCCATAATTTGAAACTCGACATAATCATTAACAGCTGGTGACCAATCGCCATAAACCTTATAATGATGATCAAAAGAAGGAACTAAATTTAAAAGATCAATTACTAATGGAGCCATGCCCATAACTCTATTATCTACTGCAGCTGTAGTCCATGTGGTCCAGCCTCTTTTTGACGCTCCAGAAATAAAAAACTTTTTTACAGCATTTTCTTTACTCGAGGTGATCTCTTGAATTACATCCATCGCTCTTATTACTGCACGAGTCATTGGAAATCTTGCTAACCACTCTACATCATCTTTTTTGGCCCCTCCTTTAAGAAATTGATTCCAACCATATGCGATTAAATTATCCTCATAACGTTCAATAGAATCACTTGATTGAAATTTTAGTGGTTGAAAAGGTATGTTACTTACATGGCTAATTATTGATTTTGTTTTAATCGCCTTTTGAACAGAAAGACTGTCCAAAAAAATACCATTTTCAAATTTAGATCCAACACCTATAAAAAGTAATGATGCAGACGTATCTATTGTATCTGGAACTACAATATCAATCCAGTGCCACCATAAAGGCTTATTAACCAATTCTTTAGTTAACCACTTTCCAGAATCCATTTTAATCCTATATAATGAAGCACCATTATATTTTATAGTGTCCTTTATCGTATAATTAAAATCACTTTTATCTTGAACATAATTTATGAGAGTCTTTATTTCTTCAGAGTAAATTTTTGATTTTTCATTAGATGAACAGGAGTTCAATAAAATTGAAAAGACAAGTATCTTTAAATAATTATTGTTTTTAAATATTTTTGAAATGAGAGTCATGGAATCATAATATTATTTGTTAGTATAAAACTAATATATTAATAATGATATATTTCACTTGAATTCCATTAAATGAAAGCTAAGAAAGACTTTTGGAAAAGTGTGATTTATGCCGAAATAGCCATTTTTTCTGGTGTTATAATTTTCTACCTCTTGTTTTAACTCTATCCATATTTGAAAAGATTTGGATAATTAATTCTATTTTAAAACTACTTTAGAAATGTTGATGTGTTAGATTATACTATAATATCATACTAACCTCTCTATTTCTTATAGCTTTCTTGACACAAACAATTTAAAATCTTGATACTATGTTGACACTAAGAGGTGTAATAGTTAGTCCTTAATGGTTCATGTAAGAATAATTTGGACACTTTGGTCAGTGGTTCTTGACACTGTTGGAATCATGGTAAATGATAGATCTTAGTTTTTGTTCAAAAAAATCAAAAATGAGTAAATATTGATCAAAAATGGCTAAACCTAGTTAAAAACTAGATTTCTACGTTTAATAGTTGTCCAGTAATTTGAATTAATTGTAACTCTGCAAGTTTTGCTTGATATTTTGCAATAGTTCTTTGGTTTTGAGCATTTGTTAAATTAATCTGTGCTTGCCTAAACTCTATAGCTGTAATTGAACCAAGTTTATATTGAGCTTTGGAACGATTGAAATTATATGTCGCCGTTTCAACCTGTTTCTTTTGAATTTTAAAAATCTCTTTGGAATTCTTAAAATTTTGGATACTGTTACTTAAATCTCGGGTAAAACTTAGTTTTGATTCTTGCTCTAATAAGTTTTGATTTTCAAAAGTTAGTTTTGCGTTTTTAACTCTTGTCAGAGCTTTACCACCATCAAAAAGATTCCAACTTAAGCTTGCACCAATTCCTGCAGAATAGGAAGTGTTATTTGTTCCAGGAAAAAATGCAGATGCTGGACTCTTATTTAAATTCCATCCATAAGATCCAACCAGACCAATTGAGGGTAAGTACCCAGATTGACTAATCTTAACATCGTATGAATTAATCTGACTATTACTTTTTTGCTTTAATAGCTCCACATTATTTACTGCAGCATTTTCAATCCAAGACTCTATTTGAATATAGGGTACAAAGTCCACATTCAATTCAACCCTAAAAACTTGTTCAATGGGTCGATTTAAAAGAAGATTTAAATCTCGTTTTGAATTATCCAACTGTTGCTTTATTTGAATTAAATTAATACTGTCGTTAGTTACATCTACTTCAGCATTTAAAACCGCTAACTTATTTCCTTGACCGTGAATAAATGCGATTTCAGCTCGTTTTTTCCGTTCTTTAGAAATCGACAAATTTTCAAAGAAAATTTGGCTCGACTCGGTAAGTTGAGCAATATTAAAATAGACTTCAAATAATTGTAAAATAGTAAATTCTATAGTTTCTCTTAGCTGTAATTCACTTAATGCATATTGCTCTTTTAGTTGCTTATAGTTATACTTTCTCCCCAAACCGTCAAAGAGAGTATAGCTGAAATTAACACCCGCGTTAAAACGCTGTGATTCCTGATCTTCAAAAATGCGGTTAGGAATTGGCACCCCATCTTCATCTAATTGTCCTGGAAACGAAATTTCAGCATCAGATTCTGTATAATTACTTCCGCCTAAAAAAGAAACCGTAGGAAGATACCCTGAGTTAAGAATACTACTATTATTTTTTATAATCTCAGTTGTATTTCTAGAAACTTTTATCCCAAAGTTTTGCTCCAGGGCTATAGCTAGAGCCTCATCTTTTGTGAGGCTTTGTTGTGCTTTAATTTCAAAAATTAAACTTAAAAATAAAAAGGTAAAAATGTATCTAATTAACATAATTAAGTATTTTTTGATTTCTCTAAATCTTCCATTTTTTCCTCTTCCTGTTTTTCAATCATAGCTCTTTCTACAGATTCGTTTGTTGGGAAATATCCGGAAATCAACCAATTTAAAATTACTTTAGTCTGATTATTAAGTGATATAAATATTGGTAATAGAATTAGAGTTAATATGGTAGCAAAAGCAATCCCGTAAGACACGGTAATAGCCATGGGTTTTAACCACTGAGCTTGCCTGCTCTTTTCTAGCAGTAAGGGTGTTAAGCCAGCAACAGTAGTAGCTGATGTCAAAAAAATAGCTCTGAATCGTGATCTTCCAGCTAAGATTAATGATTCTTTAAATTTAAATCCTTCCTTAATATTTGTATTGAATTTTCCTATAAAAACTAAGCCATCATTTACCATGATTCCAATAAGTGCAATTACTCCAAGTAAAGAAATAATTGAAACAGAAAAGTTGTGTATCCAGTGTCCCCATGCTACCCCTACCAAGCTTACAGGAATCAATAAGAAAAGTAAAATTGGTTGTGAAAAGCTTCTAAAAGCAAAAGCAATGGTGATATAGATTAGAATCAAAATAGGTATTCCTGCCCCCGATAATGAATTAATTAGTTTAAAAGCTTCTCTATTTTGTCCTTCATAAGAAGCACTTACCGAGACGTATTTCTCTTGAATCGATGGCATTATATTTGATCGAATATCAGTCATTATATCAGTAGCAGAGGATTCTTCAGCATTTTTAAGGTCAGCAGAAACCTGAATCTCTCTTCTACCATCAAGATGATTAATAGATACATCTCCTCTTTTGATAGAATATGTTGCAATCTCTTTCAAGGCTACCAGATTTCCATTGGGTAAGTCAATTTTCATGTCCTCTAATTGGGTAATAGAAGAACGATCTTCTTTTTTATAACGAACCCAAACACGAATTTCATCCTGACCTCTCTGAAATCGTTGAGCTTGGACACCAAAAAATCCTGCTCGTACTCTACTCATTACATATTGAAGATCTAAGCCCAAAGAATAAGCGTTTTCCTTTAACTCCAGAGTAATTTCTTTAATTCCTGCAGGATCGTTATCCTCTATATCTTTGAGTAGAGCGTTAGAATTTAGAGCTTCTTTTAGCTCTATTTTTGCTTTTTTTAATTCTTTTATATTATTGGACAATAATGAAACCGAAACAGGTTTTCCGCCAAAATTTGAACCTGATCCATAAATAACGCTTTCAACACCAATTAGAGGTCCTACAAGTTCTGCAATTCGAGTAGATACCATTTGAGAACGGATTATGTCAGGTCGTTTTTCACCTGGCAATAAGTTAATTGTTAAGTTTGCTTTAGAAGCACCATTCCCAAGAGTTTTTATAGTGTTTACAAAAAGAGTATTATTAGTATTTTTAAGGTACTTATCAGAAAACTCTTTATTTACGATCTTTGAAGTCTTTTCAATATGCGAAATAATAGAATCTGTAATTCTTTCATTTGTGCCATTGGGCATAACCAAATCGATTGATATTCGATCTGAAGCAATTGAAGGAAAAAAAGCTGTCCTAATTATCCCTCCACCAAAAGAACCAATAGTAAGAATGAGCATGCAAATAAAAATAGATATTACTAGAAAACGATTATTCAATGAAAACCTTAAGAAAGGCTCATAAAGATTATCTCGCATTAAGTTCATAAATCTATCTCCAATTTTATTGACTTCTCTGAGTTTAGAAAAAGCTAAGGATACCAAATTCTTTGGCTCTCTTTTATGTTTTAATAGAGCTTTTGAATGAGCTAAATGTGCTGGGAGTATAATCAATGCCTCTATTAAAGAAATAAAAAGTGTAAGCATTACTACAACAGACAATTCTCCAAAGAACTCTCCAATTCTTCCGTCTAAGAATAAAAAAAGTGAAAATGCTAAAATTGTTGTTATAATTGCTGAAACTACTGGGGGAATTACTTCAAGTACTCCATCTATTGCTGCACGATATGGTGACTTTCCTTTTTCATAATGTTGATATATGTTTTCAGCAATAACAATTGCATCATCTACTAAAATTCCAATAACAATAATCATCCCAAAAGTTGACAATACATTAATTGTAAGTCCAAAAATTGGGGCAAATATAAACATCCCTAAAAAAGAAACTGGAAGACCAAAAGCCACCCAAAAAGCCATTCTTGAGTTTAAAAATATAGAAAGGAATAGAAGAACCAGAAGCATACCTTGAAATATATTTTTGGCCAATAATTCAGTACGTTCTGTTAATGTTATTGAAGCATCATTTAAAACTTCAAGCTTTACATTTTTATTAGATTGGTTAAATTTTTGAATATAATTTCGAACGGTTTCGGCAGAAGAAATAACATCTTCTGAATTTGTTGAAGTAACAGTGATATTAACTAAGACATCTTCTTCTAAATAGCTTCGATTTGGTGTTTCAGAAAACCGATCCCTCACTTCAGCAACATCTTTTAATAAAATCTGTGCCCCATCAGCGAGCGATAAAACCTCTATATTGGAAAGCTCATCTGCATAATAAAACTTGTTATTAGCTCTAATTAAAAATTCTTCAGCATAAGTCTTTACACGCCCGCCAGTTACAATGATATTAGTTTTAGCAACTGCTTGAGCTACTTGACTAAAACTTAATCCATAAGCTAAGAGCTTATTCTCATTTACGGCTATTTCAATTTCTTCATCTGGATAACCCGAAACGTTTATTTGAGATATGCCTGGCAAGGCTCTTAGATCATTTTCAACTTGACGTCCAATTTTTTTAAGATCTAAAAGACTCGTGTTTAAAGCTGTAAGAGCAAAATTAATTGTAGAACGAATTGGCTCACGTTTAGAAACTACTAAAGGTTCCATTCCTGTCGGAAAACTAGGAACTCTATCCACAGCATTTTTAACTTCCAAAAGCATAAAGTTAATATCTAGATTCTCTTCAACTTCAACAGTAATTGATCCTGAATTCTCTCTTGAAACTGAAGTAACTCTCTCAACTCCTCTTAGCCCTTTTAAATTATCTTCAATTTTCAAAATCACTCCTTCTTCAATCTCAGCTGGGGAAGCTCCAGGATAAATCGCTGAAATTTGAACAATATGAGATTCTGTAAGAGGAAAGTATGAAGATTTTAATGATCTTAATCCTAAGGTTCCAAAAAGCAGAAATGCAATAATGATCACATTAACTGCAACATGATATTTTATAAAATAATTTATGATACTTTTCATTTAAATGGATTACTTGGATTTATTGAACGGAATAGGGTTTATCTCCATACCTGAATAGGCACCTATTAATGGCTGAGCAACGATTTCTTCTCCATCATCAAGTCCATTTATTATAGCTAATGTTTCAGTAAAGTGTATAGGGCTTACCTTTCGTAAGATTAATTTATTGTCTTTAACAATAAATATCTGTTTAGAACCATTGAGTAGTCCTCTATCTAATGCAAAAACACTACTGAATTCAATTGCATTGATATCAGCTTCCATATACATTCCCTCTTTAAGACGCGCATCACTCATTCGAATATAAACCTCGACAGATTGAGTTTTAATATTAACCTTAGCATTTATTCGAGAAACTATTCCTGTAAAGATTTGATCTGTATCAATTGATTTTACTTTGACAGATGCACCCTTAGTTATTTTTGATACGTAGGATTTCGGAAGAGCTACCATTAATTCGTAATCTCCTGGAGCAATAAATTCCCCCAATTCTTGTCCAGGACTTATTAAAGAGCCTTCAGTAACATTTGTACTTACTAATACACCATTAAAGGGTGCTCTAATTTCATAAAAAGTTAATGTGTTTTCTAAATTTTGTAATGAATAATAGGAAGAAATAATCCCACGACCTGACACAAATAATCTTACTTTTTCTTCCATAACAGGAAGCTTAGGAACAGGTTTCTCTAAGTCAAATCCTTTTAAATACTTATTCCATTGGTTGTAAGCATTTGGGAAATCTAATTGCAAATCAGGCAATATTGAAGTAATCAAATTATAAAGTGCTGCTCTTTGAGAAATTACATTCGCACGGAATTCAGAAGGTTCAATTTTAGTTAATATTTGTCCGAATCTATATTCTTGACCTGTTTTAAAAAGCGGTGTAATGGTTTGCATTACTCCCCTAACTCGAGCTGTAATTTTAACACGTTTATATGCTTGAAGGACTCCTTTAGATGGAATTTGTGCTTGATATGGCCCATTTTTCACCTTTATTGTATACACCTCTTTGATGGTATTTTCTGCTTTTTTTCTTGGTGGAGGATTACTATCAATGATTTTTTTCGAAAGTTGATATGATAGTGCAACAATACCAAACCCCAAAAAGAATAAGATCAACTTTCTTAAACTTTTAAATGATGTGTTTTTAAACATTTTAGTTAATAATTTTTAGGACTGTTTTATCAAATTTCTTTTAAAAATATTTTTATAAAGTTTAAAAAAAATCAGTTAGCCTTTTTAGGTTGTCATTTTTTTGCGAAGCTAAAATATTATTTGATTTATACAAACTCTTAGCCGATACATATTCTAATTTAAGACTGCGAAAAATTCCTAAAGTTTAATTTAGAAGGTTTTTTTGTAGATTTAAGCTCATTTATAGTTAATAGAGAAATGAAAATGATATCTATAATTCTCTTTTATTTTATTCAAGAGGTTGAGGGAGAATTTGAAGATTTTTCTGAATTGAGTGATTTTGATTTGAGTGCCTTCCCAATTTCTGAAGAGTTTGGAGCATGGATTCCAATTTCTTTAGTATTAATTGTATTTTTTGGCTTTAGATTTTTAGCTAAAACAGTCGAAAGAAGTTAAAACATTTTTAAATCGATCTTTGAATTCATTTTAATAAAAGCTCTTTACGGCTTCTAAAAATTTTATTCCAGTATTAGGTTAAGGTATTTCTTCATACTTATTGAATTTAATTCATCTTTATGAAAAAGAATACCTATTCAATGCTTTTTAATTTTACCTTGAAGAATTTTAAACGCTTTTGTAATATGTGATTTGACTCCCTTAAATAATATTTTATTCTATGAAAAAAATTATTTTATCTATAGTCTTACTGAGTATCTGGTGTTGCACCGAAACCTCTAAAAAAACAAAAAATGAATGGATCACCCTTTTTGATGGCAGTTCACTGGATGGTTGGAGGGCCTATAATGGCGATCAGATGCCACCCGGCTGGAAAATTGTGGACAACGTAATGACTTTTACTACCGCCCAAATCTTGGAGGAAGACTACGATTATAAGGGCAGTAGAGACATCATTTATGGAGCTGATAAATTTGACAACTTTGAATTGTATGTTGAGTGGAATATTCCTAAAGGTGGAAATAGTGGGATTTTTTATCATCTTAAAGAGGGTTATGAAGGCTCTTCGGTGGTAGGGCCAGAATACCAATTATTAGATGATGAAAACTATGCTGAAATTCATAATTACGAATTAAAGGATTGGCAACTTACCGCCGCTGACTATGCTATGCACGTTCCCGATACCACGCAAAAAGTACTCTACCCACCTGGGCAATGGAATAGCAGTAAGATCATTTTTACATCCAATAGTGTAGAACATTGGCTTAACGGTAAAAAAGTATTGTCTTTTGTGCCTTGGTCTGAGAACTGGTACAAAAGAAGAAATTCTGGAAAATGGAACAATGCCCCGGATTATGGAAAATATAAAACCGGTTATATAGGCTTCCAAGACCACGGTAGTAACTTATCCTTTAGAAACGTCAAAATCAAAAAATTATAACATAAAAAAATATTCTCTATTTTTTTGTTCTTTTTCTTATAAAAATAAATGCCCAAACCTATAAATTAGAATCTCAAGACAATGCAATAAATATTGCGATAGATATTGGAAAAGAATTATCATTTTCTGTAACAAATAAAGGCTCTCAGATTATTGACACTATGTTGACACTAAGAGGCATAATAGATAGTTCTTAATGGTTTTTATAAGAATAAATTGGTCACTATAGACAGTGGTTCTTGACTCTGTTGGAATTCAATCCCTAAAACTTTTAAGGCATCCCTAATCCAAAGACAGGGGTATGGGTTTTAGAAAACTGTTTTACTATTGAATCAAGGGGATGGGATTTGATATTTGATCCATTATCTCTATATTTGTCATTATTAATCACAAATCAAATAAAAATTATGAAAAATTATCGAATTATTTTTCTTACTTTTTTTGCAAATATTAGCTTCATTTTTAGTCAAACTACTATAAATGGATTAGTATCTGATAACCAAGGCTTACCACTCCCAGGTGCATCAATTGTTGAAGAAGGAACTTCAAATGGAACCACATCAGATTTTGACGGTGTTTTCACTCTTGAAGTATCAAACAATTCCTCCGTTTCAATAAGCTATGTAGGATATCAAACAATAATCATAAGCTCAAACGGAGATTTTTCTCAAATTAAACTTGAAGAGAGTAATACCTTAGAAGAGGTAGTTGTAACTTCTTTTGGTTTATCCAGAGAAAAAAAATCTTTGGGTTACTCTCAGCAATCCGTTGGTGGGGAACAACTTGTGAAAGCAAGAGAAACTGATATCGGTAATGCACTTGCAGGTAAAATTGCAGGAGTACAAATTGTTGGAAATAATAGTTCAACTTTTGGAGCTAGTCAGATTAGATTAAGAGGAAGTGACGATGTGTTATACGTTGTTGATGGTATAAGAATATATACACCGACTGATATTAATACTGACAATGTAGCTGATATCTCTGTTCTTAAAGGAGCTTCAGCAACTGCTCTTTATGGTCCTGAAGGACGAAATGGTGTGATTATAATAACTTCGAAAAAAGGTACTTCAGGAAAAGCTAATTTTGAAATAGACCAATCAATAGCTATTAATCAATTAGCTGAATTACCTCCTTACCAAAATGAATATGGAGGTGGTTATAGTCAAAGTTTTAATACTTTTAATTATGACCCATCAATCGATCCACCCAGTTGGGCTTCATTTGATGGGCAACCTTATCCCGATTTTTATGCTGACGAAAGTTGGGGACCTAGACTTGATGGAACTCTCGTTCGTCACTGGGATAGCTGGACACCTGGTACTCCAGAATTCGGAAATTTAAGACCATGGGAGCCTTCGCCAAATGATATCGATACATTTTATGAAGATGCAATAACTTCAAATACAACGCTAGCATTTTCAAAAGCTGATACCGATTATAATATTAGATCTGCTATATCTTATATTGATCAGCAAGGAATTATACCAAATTCAAAAAACAAAACAATTCGATTTAATTTAAATTTGAATTACAATATATCAGATAAACTATCTTTTGTAACTAATTTAAATATTGAAGACCGAGAAATGTTAAATAATCCCGATCAAAATTACGGGAACTTAGGTTCTAACTTCAATCAATGGTGGCAAAGACAACTTGATTTTGATAGATTAAAAGAATACGAGGCAGGAGGCCAAATTATTTCATGGAATAGTAGAGGACCTAGAGACGGAAGACCCTTATATTGGGATATGCCTCTGTTTGGTTCTTATGAAAATTATAAGAATTTTAATAAAAATAGTAGTTTTGGAAAAGTTGGTCTTAACTATAAGTTCAATGAAAAATTTAATGCAAAAGTAGAGGTAAGAAAAACTTTCCATTCTTATGTCCAGGATGATAGAGGCACAACAAAAAGTACCTTAGATCCTGCATTCTTTTCAGAATATCACGCCAGAAACGAAAGAACAGACTTCTTCGGGTTGGTAACTTACAATGATAGATTTTTAAATGATGATCTTACTTTAAACGCTAGATTAGGTGGTGAGAAAATAGAGGAAACCTATAGATTATTGTCTTCAAGTACAAACGGAGATTTAACAATTCCAGACTTTTATAATTTGTCTGGTTCAAAAGATCCTGTTTCATCAAATAATAGTGCCATTCGTCAAAAAAGAGACGGAGTTTTCTTAACTGCTACTGCGGGTTATAAAGGGATTGTTTATTTAGACGGTTCTTATCGTTATGACTGGAACTCAACAGCTAATCCAGATGCAAATCGTATTGAGACTACTGCAATTTCAACTAGTTTTTTAGCACACGAGTTGTTACCTAAAAACCAAATTTTAACGTTTTTCAAAATCAGAGCCGGTATATCTGAAGCTCCAATATTTCCAGATCCCTACAAAACTACTTCAGTATATGGTGTAGGAGATTTATATCAGGGAAGTGGTACATTGGCTGTAGGATCTCAACAAGAAAACCCAAATTTAACTGGTGGAATCAGATCAGAATTTGAAGTAGGTACTGAATTACAACTTTTTAGCAGTAAAATAGGTCTTGATATTTCATACTTTGATAGAGCTGATAATGATATACCTGTTTTAGTTCCACTTGATGGTTCGACAGGGTACTCATCCATTATTGTAAATAGTGGGAAGCAAACTACTGATGGTTTTGAAATAGCCTTAGATGGTGATGTGATCGATGGAGAGAATTTTAAATGGAGGTTAGGAGTTAATTATGCTACTCTATCAAGATTTGTTGATGAATTGTATACAGGTATTGATACAAGAAATTTAAGTACTTATACATCCAACATGAAGCTTCAAGAAAGAGTTGGTGAAGAATGGGGTGCTTTTTATGGAAGAGGTTTTACATATGATGCTAATGGTAATATGCTTTTCAAGGCGTCAAGTGGTGGAAACTATTACTACAGCAGAACTCCTAATAAATATTTAGGTAATCTTCTCCCTGATTTTACAGGTGGTCTAACTTCTAATATGTCTTACAAGAATTTTGACCTTACTTTAGGTTTTGATTTTCAAAAAGGTGGGAAATATTATTCACGAACTGAGAGATATTATGATCATTCAGGTTTAGCCTTGTATACGGCTGGTTTAAATGACAAAGGTAATCCTTTAAGAGACCCAGTATCACAAGGAGGTGGAGTTCATATCCAAGGAGTTCTTGAAACTGGCTTAGATGCTAATGGTGATCCTATCTCTGACGGAACAGTGGTAGATGCTTATGTTGATCCTCAAAATTTATATGGCCTTGGAAACCTTGGTAACATATATGAGAATAATTTACATGATGCCTCTTATATAAAGCTCAGGACAGTTAGGTTTAATTACAGATTTGATAAAAATATTACAGATAGCCTCAATATTGAGGGTATGTCATTAAGTGTATTTGCCAATAATTTGTGGCTTATTGATGCTGATCTTAAGTGGATTGACCCATCTGAACTTGAAAAAAGAAGTGGCTATAATTGGGCAGAGAATGGTACACTACCTAGAACAAGGTCCATTGGTGCTAACCTTAAATTAACATTTTAAAAATTAAATGATGAAAAAAATAATTAAAAAAACTTTCATTTTTGTATTTGCAATAATACTTTTCAGTGCTTGTGAAACTGTAGACTACGGTGACACTAATGTTGATCCTAGTGGTCCGTCTGCTGCTGTAACTTCTCAACTATTGACTTGGGCTCAATCTTATATGCCTAATATATTAGTTGAGGAACAATCAATTTTATATATGCAGCATATAACTCAAGGACAATATCCTGGCTCATCTAGATATGAGACATTAACAAATAATTATAGTTCTTGGTATACTGATCCGATTCAAAATTTAAATAAGATAATTGAAATAAATTCAGATACTGATAGTGCGGCTGAGGCTCTCGCATATGGTGATACAAACAATCAATTGGCTGTAGCAAAACTAATTAGAGCATACATGCTTCAATATATGACTGATAAGTGGGGAGCTCTTCCATGGACTGATGCATTCCAAGGAATTGATAATCCACAACCAAGGTTTGACTCTCAACAAAGTATCTATAGTTATATGTTTACTGAAGTTGATGAAGCATTAGCACTAATCCAGACTAATAGTGCTGGACCAGTTGGTGATATAATGTTCAAAGGAGATATGAATAAATGGATTTCTTTTGGTAATTCTCTTAAGCTTACAATGGCTATAAGAGTTTCTGATGCTGATCCATCAACAGCTCAATCTAAACTTGAACAAGCTTATTCTTCAGGTACTCTACCCACAACAAATTCAAAAAACTTGTCGTTCAATTATGGGTCAGATGATTTAAGTGATAGTCCATGGGAAGATAATTTTCAAACTCGAGAAGATTATATAATGTCTAATACACTAATCGAAAATTTAAGATCAAATTTAGATCCAAGACTTTTTAAATATGCTGCTCCTGCAAGAGACAGCGTTTTTGGAAATCCTGCCTTTCCAGGTGCTATAGATTCTGGATATGTTGGTGCTCCCAATGGAAAAGTAAATGGAAATGTACCTTATTTTTCATTTATTACCAGTGATATAATTTATGATCCAGTTTATCCTTCTTCGATTTATACTGCTGCTCAAGTTTGGTTAACACTTGCTGAGGCTGCAAATAACGGTTGGAATGTAGGAGGTGTTTCTGCTGCTGATTATTACGCCGGTGGTATCAAAGCTTCGATGGACTTCTGGGGAGTTGATGCTCAAGAAGCTCAAGATTATATTGATGCTCACCCCTACACTGGAATTGATGATATCGCATATGAAAAGTGGGTTGCTTTATACTTAAATGGACCAGAAACATGGGCAGAATGGAGAAGACTTGATGCTCCTAATCTAACACCTTCAATATATGCAAGTGATCAAAGAATACCTGTTCGTGCGGCCTATGATGCATCTGTTGAAGATAATAATAGTGCAAATTATGCAGATGTAATATCTTCTCAAGGACCAGACAATTTACATACTAAATTATGGTGGGATGTTAAATAATTAAATTTTTAAGAAAAAGAGACTCAGTTGGGTCTCTTTTTTTTATTTAAAATTGATTTATCTTTTTATCCTTAGGATTTCTTTTACACCATCGGGCACAATCTAATACCTTCTAACCCCATTGATATAACTGCCATAACCTAAGATCTTTAAAAGTTATTTTATTTTTTCTATTTCTGACAGCTTTCTTGACACTCATTTAATTCTTGACACTATATTTTGACATAAATTAAAAATTTGTAGGATTTAAGGTGTAGCTGTAAGATAGAATATAAGGCTTTACAATACTTTCACGATTTAATTTATAGTTCAACCCAGTCTACAAGTATTTGTCCCAATCTTTGTTAAGCCAATATTTATAGGTTTTAAGAAAAAATATGTATTTTCAAATGGGCACAGGATGGGCACAAACTAAGACAATTGATAGTTCTTAATGGTTTTTATAAGAAAAAATTGGACACTTTGGACAGTGGTTCTTGACACTGTTGGAATTTTCAATATCTGTAAAATTCTTATATTTATTTAACTATATACCACAATACTATCAAAAAACTACTTCTTTTAATTTTCATAATTTCACTCTCAAGCTGCACTAAAGAGTTTGTTGTAGATGTTCGGTCTAATCCACCAGAGGGAGGTGATGTTTTTCCTTCACAAGGAACCTATAAAGAAGGAAGTTCAGTTACTATAAATGCTACCCCAAAAGGAGAATATCTTTTTGATAACTGGTCAGGAGATGCTTCTGGAATGTCTAGTCCCATAGAGATTATTGTTGATGACAATAAGAATATTACAGCAAATTTTGTTTTAAGAAAATACGAGTTGAATCTTCAAACAGTAGGTAAAGGAGATATAATAGAAACAGTAGTTAATACAGGAAAAAGAACAGATTATGATTCCGGAACTGTTGTTAGATTAGAAGCAGTCCCATCAACTGGTTATTATTTTAGTGGTTGGTCTTTCGATGTAGTTAGTGAAGAAAATCCAATAGAAATTAATATAGACAGACCCAAAACCGTAAAAGCAACTTTTAAGAAACTATCCTATGAATTAAGTATTTTAATTCAAGGCGAAGGAACTGTTAAAGAAGAAATAATAGATATAAGTGATATTAGCGAAGGTGAAGCAAATAAGTTCACAGATTACGAGTATGGTACTATTGTAAGATTAACACCTACTGCCGAGCAGGGTTCTGATTTTGTTGAGTGGGAAGAGTCTGGAGTAGTTGATGAATCTAATCCACTAGATATAATTGTTTCAGAACCTAAAATAGTCAAAGCAATTTTTGAATATGATTTATTTAATCTTGGAGTTGGTAAGTGGAAAATAAAAAAACCAAAGACATTACAAGAAAAATCAGCCTATAATGTGTACAGTATAATTTTCAATCGTAACCGCTCGTTCAGACTCAACTATTCTTCAGGACAAATAAGTGGTACATATTCTGTAACCTCTAATTCAAATATTACTTTAAATAACTACGGTTCACTTTCTAATGTTCAAATAAATAAAAACCAGATTAGTTTCAATCTTAATATTACTGGCTTATTCCAATTTAATGTTGATGGAAGTAGAGTACAGACCTATCAGCAGAATAAAACTTATATACCAGACCAAAACTTTGAACAAGCACTAGTAGATGCAGGTTATGATACTTCTATTGATAGTTATATTGATGATTCAAGTATGCTTGGGATAACTCAATTAGATTTGAGCAATAGACAAATTACAGACTTTACAGGATTAGAAGAATTTGTAAATCTTACAGACTTAAATTTAAGTGGGAATACAATTACCTCTGTTCCACTTGTTAATCTTAATCAGCTTACTACTCTTAATCTAAGTAATACAGATTTAACAGAATTAGACCTATCACAAAACAGTAATATTAGTTCTTTAGACCTATCAGGAAACACAGAATTAAGTTGTGTAAGAGTTAGTCAACAGATATACCAACAAGTACCTTCAGGATGGATATACGATAGTTCCACCAGCTTCGAATTAGAATGTGATTGTCCAACACTATCGCTTATCTCTGGAGTCCCTATACAAGAGTTATGTGATGGTGATGCAATGCAATCTTTAGTTTATGAATTTGGAGGCACAGGAACTATTATAAATGTTGGAACAATGCCACAAGGATTAGATTCAAGTATTAATAACGGAAAATTAACTATTTCTGGGACTCCTATTTTAAGATATTATGATGGTTATAGTTTTTCAGTATTTACATCCAATGGAAATGCAAATTGTAGTCAAGTATCACAAACTGTTACTTTGAGTGAAAAAGACTCTCCTTTACTAACGCTAATTTCAGGGGCATATAATCAAACGATTACTTTAGGGGATTCAATGCAACCAATTGTTTTTTCATTTGGAGGTTCAACAACAAGCGTTACTATTACAGGTCCTGAACCACAAGATATTTCTCAATCTGGAAATACTATTACGATATCTGGAGATTTTGATGAAACAGGAACAAATACAGGGACAATAACAACAATTAGTAGTGGGGGTTGCAACGAAATAACACAAAGTATTGGAGTGACAGTAAATTCTCCTGTAATTACTAATACTGGGGGAGGAGGTGGAACTACTACTGGAGGGACTACTAATAATGAAACAAATACCTGTAATGGTTCTACTCCAACCGTAATAACTAATGCCCCAAGTGGCCAGGTTGGTGCACCTTATTATCCTATGCTTTTAAATGGTAATGTAACTTCTAATGGTGGTGACACAGTAACTTCAAGAGGATTTTATTATGGAACTGATTCAACATATTCAAACAATCCTAAAATAACTATTTTAAGTGGAGGAACTGGAACATTCCTTTTGGCGGCAACCGATAATGCAGTTAATACAACCTATTATATAACTGCTTGGGCTATTAACTGTTCAGGGGAATCAGTAGGTTCAACAGTTGCTTATACAATAAATTAATCACAAAAACTTACATCCTTGTTTGATGGGTATACAAATCAAAATAGCGTCCTTTAGCCTTTATTAGTTTTTCGTGTTTTCCACGCTCTACAATAATACCATCTTCAATAACAAGAATTTGATCTGCCTTTTTAATGGTACTCAAGCGATGTGCAATAACAAAAGTCGTTCTATCTTTCATTAAAATAGCAAGGCTTTTTTGAATAAAAGTTTCGCTTAGGGTATCTAAATTGGAAGTAGCCTCATCTAAAATTACAATTTTTGGCTTAGCCAATAATGCGCGAGCAATTGAAATTCGCTGACGTTGACCTCCAGAAAGCTTAACCCCTCTTTCTCCAATTAATGTGTTTAAACCGTTTTCAAAGCGATCTGTAAATTCATTTACATAAGCACCCTTTACAGCTTCTAAAAGTTCATTTTCGCTAGCTTCTGGACGAGAGAAGAGAATATTTTCTCTTATTGTGCCCCCATATAAAAAATCATCTTGTAATACAACACCCAGTTGACTTCTAAAACTTTTTAAATCTACTTTTGATAAATCATTTCCATCAATTAATATTTGTCCTGAACTTGGGTTTAAGAAAGTAGACACTAGACTTGCTAGAGTGGATTTACCAGAGCCAGAGGAACCAACTAAGGCTGTTAAGCTTCCTTTTGGCGCCTCAAAGGAAATCGAGCGGATAACTTCCGTTTTATCATCATAACTAAAGGAAATATTTTTAAACGTCACATTTCCATCAATTTTATTTAGTTTCAAGAATCGTGATTGAATATCGTTTTCTTCGGGAATATTCATCAATTCTTGCGTTCGGTCTAAACCGGCAAAAGCTTCTGTAAGCTGACTGCCTATATTACTCATCTGAACAATAGGAGCAATCATAAATCCAAGAAAAAGTGTAAATGACACAAATTCACCGTATGTCATTGTATTATTCATTATAAAATACCCCCCCATCCCCATTATTCCTGCAGAAGCTAAGCCCAATAAAAAAGTAGATGAACTTGTTATAAATGCAGTTGCTGTAAGACTCTTTTTAACATTTTGATATAGCTCTTCTACCCCTTTTTCAAATACTTTTTTTTCTTGATCTTCTGCATTAAAACCTTTTATCACTTTAATTCCATTTATGGTTTCAGTTAGTCGTCCAGTAACTTCGGCATTGATTTTTCCGCGAGCCCTGAAAATAGGGCGAATATATCCAAAGGCCTTTAAAGCAATTAATGCAAAAACTAAAACTGGAAAAAGAACAAATAAGGTCATTTGAGTATTTATTTTAATCAAAATAACAAGTGAAATTATTGCTGTAATACTTCCACCAATAAGCTGTACTAGACCTGTTCCTACTAAATTTCTGACTCCTTCAACATCTGTCATCACTCTTGAAACTAAAGCTCCAGATTTGTTATTATTAAAAAAGCTTACGGGTAGTTTAAGTAGTTTTTGCTGAACTTTAGTTCTAAGAATGGATATTAAATGTTGGGCTTCAACACTCAATATACGAGTTAAAGAAAATGAGCTAATAGATTGTAATAAAAGAGAAATACACACGACCATCAATAAATAAGTTAATGCTTCGGTATCTTTTGAAGGAATTACTTCATCAATTAAATTTTTACTTGCATATGGAAGAACTAAACCAGACAAACTTCTAATTAAAATTAATAAAAGACCAAAAGAAACGATTTTTATTCTTGGAAGAATAAACTGTTTAAATGCCCATTGAAAGGATACTTGATTTTTTCTCATAGCTATATTTAATATTCAAATTTAGAACATTCTTTTTTCTAATAACTATTGAAGAAAAATTTAAAATTAATAAAAACGGCACTTACATAAAAGTAAATGAATCTAGTGGATTTTGGTCCAGAATACTCATAGTTTGTTTTGTATAAATTCAACTATCGGAATATCTGCTGCAGCCCAATCAAATTTATCAACCTCTTCTAAAGTAGCCCAAACAGCATCTTTATGATCATTAAGTTTCATTTTAGACTTTTTAGAATAAGCAAAGTAAGCGTGCATGGTTAGTTGAAAACCCTCGTATTGATGAACTACTGTCAATGCAAATTTAAGGTCTTGACACTATATTGACATAAATTAACAAATTTGTATGATTTAACGAGAAGCTGTAAGACAGAATATGAGGCTTTATAACACTTTCACGATTTGATTTAAAGCTCAACCCAGTCTACAATTATTTGACCTAAATTCCAACTAGGAATAAAAAAAGTAAACGGGGAGGGTTCTAATACTTCTTTGAAGATACGATCTTGGAGAACGGTTGAGTTTCCAGTTATAAGGGTAACTGAAAAAGGACCTTTTTCTTTT
>JAQWNZ010000027.1 GCA_029246125.1 Flavobacteriaceae bacterium | reverse complement strand
AGTTATAAGAGAATTATTATAATATACTTCCTTGAGGTTTTTTTCAATAAATACTCTTGGTGTAAAATATCTAAGAAATGAATTTATTAATGGTGTTTTAGCTAATTGAATAATAAATGGTGTTCTATTAGATGAAAAGCCGCTGGGATTTAAAAGTAATAGTTTATCCACTTTTTTATCATATTTAGAGGTATACAACCAGGCTACTAGGCCTCCTAATGAGTTCCCAGCTAAATGAAATTCTTTTACCCCTAATTTATTTAAAAAATCATTTAGTAAAAAAACATAATCCATAGCTGAATAACGTTTAAATGGGTCTTTGCCTGTTAAGCCAAAAGCAGGTAAATCAAGTCGAATTACACGATTTGTTTTTTTAAGCTCTTTAGTCCATGAATCCCAGGTATGAAGTGATGCGCCAGTACCATGAATCAAAACAATAGGAAAACCATTACCCTCATCACGAAAATGTATTTTTCTAGAATCTAATTCTATGAACTGTGAATTAGAATTATAATAAAGTGGTTTGAGTTCCTTAAATGTTTTATCTTTTGAAATACTAACATTTACTAAGAAAATTAAACTAAGAATTAAAAATGTAAGTGATAGTTTTTTTCTCATTCTTTAAAATTAATAACACATAAAAATTGATCTTAAATAAGATTTGATTCATCAGAATAATTTAAAATGAATCTTTATTCTTAATTATTTTTTCTTTGTTAGTTTTTTTATTGAGTTAAAATCATATCAGCTGCTTTTTCAGCTATCATAAAAACAGGGGCATTAGTATTTCCTGATGTAATCTTTGGCATAATTGATGCGTCGACAACTCTAAGATTTTTTACCCCATGAACTTTTAAAGAGGGATCAACTACAGCCATCGAATCGTTGCCCATTTTGCATGTACCAACAGGATGGTATACAGTTTCTAAAGTTTTCTTGATATGTTCGATAAGCAAGTCATCAGATGATCTATTAATTGGAATTCCATTCATTTTTATATGTTTTCTCATGGACTTTTGCTCCATTATTTTAAAAACTAATTTCCCCCCTTTCAACAATTGAATTAGGTCATCTTCATTTTGTAAAAAATTTGGTTGAATTTTTGGTGGATCAGTTGGTTTTGATGAAGATAATGTAATCAAACCTCTGCTTTTGGGGTGTAATAACGTAGGTAAAATGGTAAAGCCATCTTTTCTTGGGTAATCATAAAGGTCATAAGCATCATAGCCATATTCATTTCTTACAGATATTGGCGAAAAATGTAATTGAAAATTTACTTTTCCACCTTTTTGGTTAAGGTCAAAAAATGACATTCCTTCAAGGGGACTATTACAAAAAACTCCTTTTTTATTTACAAAGTAATTCCAAGCAGCTCTAATTTGTTTTAGAGGTGGTATATAATGGTTAATTCCATCTTGAGTTTTTGATTGGGCACAAATTGGATAAAATAAATGATCTTGCAAGTTTTTACCAACTCCATTTAAATCATGAACACAATCAATCCCAAACTTTTCTAATTGATTTTTTTCCCCAATTCCGGATAGCATTAATAACTGTGGTGACTTAAATGATCCAGCTGAAAGAATAATTTCATTATGAGCTTTAACTTTGAAGGTTTTTCCTCTTCTATTATATTGTACTCCCACCGCTTTTTTGCCTTCTAAAATGATTCTATCAACTCTTGCATGAGTAATTATTGTCAAATTTTGTCTATGTAAAACTGGTTTTAAAAAAGCAGTTGCACCACTTGCACGCTTCCCGTTTTTGATGGTACTTTGAACTAAACTAGCACCCTTTTGGGATAAGCCGTTGTAATCTAAATTTCTTGGGATTCCGATTGATTCACAAGCATCAATAAATCCATCTACGTAAGGAGTTTGAAATCTAGTTGGGATCGTAACCGCTAACTCTCCTGAGTTAGAGTGATAGCCAAAATCCATAATATCAATTTGTTCATGATTTTCTGAACGCTTAAAATACGGAAGTACCTCTTTAAAACTCCATCCTGTATTCCCTAATTCAGCCCAACCATCATAGTCAGTTGGGTTTCCTCTAACATAAGCCATCGCATTGGTAGAGCTACTACCCCCAAGAGTTTTACCTCTTGGTAAATAAATTTTTCGATTTAAAACATTTACTTGCTTTTCAGTCCAAAAACCCCAATCATCCTTACTTTTATGAATCTTTAAATAAGCCCCAGGAATATGAATATTGATATTCGTATCTGGTCCACCTGCCTCTAACAATAAAACTGAATTTTTTGAGCTTTTTGACAATCGATTCGCCAGGACACATCCTGCAGAACCAGCTCCAATAATTATGTATTCAAAAGATTGACTCATTCATCTAAGCTAAAGAAAATTATTATATTAAGTGTCCAAATATGTTGTTACAATATAAGGCAACATAACTGTTAGGGAAATAGTTTCAAATTATACATCATCTTGATCCTGCATTATCTTCCTCCTTTTCCAGTAACGTTATTTTTTATTGTGGAGAACGATTACAAAAAGGTTTGGGATTTAATAAAATAGAGCTTCAAAATATATAATATTTTAAAATTAGAATGTTTTATGTAAAATCCACTCACTTAAAGAAGTTTTGTATTTTGCTCATAAATTTTAAATAATATGAAAAAAATTGTCATAATTATATCTTTTCTTTTATCAACCTATATTCTTGGACAAGAAGAATTAAACTATCAAGTTCCTAAAAAAGAGTTATTGGACTTAATTGATGTTGATTTAGCTCCTTCAGTTTTAAGAAATACTAAAAATTCTATCTTAGTTCTTCTTTCGAGATCAACTTATAAAAGTATTTCTGAGCTTTCAAAAAGTGAACTCCGTATTGCAGGACTTCGAGTAGACCCAAAACGTTATATAGGAAGTAGAACTACTTATTACAATAAAATAGAGCTAATTGATCTTGAAAAAGGGAAAAAACCCATACCAATTAAAGGACTTCCAAATAATCCTAAATTATCAAATTTTATATGGTCCCCAGATGAAAAAAAAATTGCAATGACTCATACCTCAGAGTCTGGTGTTGAACTTTGGTTATTGGATATTGATAAAAGACTAGCAAAAAAATTAAACTCATCACTTATAAATTCAACTATGGGGAATAGCATTAACTGGCTAAAAAATAGTAAAAAACTATTGGTTAAATATCTGCCAAAAAATAGAGAAAAAATAATAGATGAATCCTTGATTATTCCAACAGGTCCAAAAGTCACAGAAAATAATGGGGAAAAGGCTCAAAATAGAACTTATCAAGACTTGATCAAGAATCCTACAGATGCTAAAAACTTTACTCAGCTTAGCAATTCCGAAATTTATCTTGTTGACCTTAATGGCAATAAACAGCATTTTCTAGATGCAAAAATGTATCGAAATATAAGTGTATCGCCAAATGGAAAATATGTTATGATATCGTTTATAAAAAAACCTTTTTCATATCTAGTACCCTATTATCGCTTCCCAACTGAAACAAGTGTTTATGATTTAAATGCAAGAGAAATAAAAGTAATCTCTGATGCTCCACTCCAAGAAGTACTTCCGAAAGGGTTTATGGCAGTAAGTAACAATAAAAGAAATATTAGTTGGCGTAAAGATCATCCTGCATCACTATACTATGTGCAAGCTTTAGATCAGGGTGATCCGGAAATTGAAGTGCCTTTCAGGGATGCAATATATCAATGGGAGTCACCTTTTAGTGGAACACCAATTCTTCTAACAAAAGTGAAAAATCGATATGCTGGGATAATTTGGGGAAATGAATCAAATGCTATAATTTATGATCAATGGTGGAACAATAGAAATTCAAAAACATATGTCTTCGACCCATCCAATCCCAAAATTCCAGCTCGAATAATAAATGATCGTAATTATCAAGATATATATAGCGATCCAGGTGATTTTGTAACCGAAAAGGGGAGATATGGAGAATTCATCTTAGTACTACAAAACAAATCAGCTTTCCTTTTAGGAGAAGGTTTTACAGAAAAAGGACAATTCCCATTTTTAGATCAAATTAATCTAGAGTCAGATAAGAAAACCAGGATCTACCAATCTTCTTACACTGATAAATTTGAACAACTTTATGATTATGATTCGAAAGCTAGAAAATTGAATGTTCGGATTGAATCAAAGAATGATTATCCAAATTACTACACTCGTAATTTGGCTATGGAAAATAAACTTGAACAGCTAACCTATTTTGAAAATCCATTCAAAAAACTTAAAAATGTTGGTAAAGAATTAATTAGTTATAAACGAAAAGATGGACTTGATCTTAGTGGTATTCTGTATACTCCAGAGGGATTTGATTATGAAAATCCAACTCCTCTTCCAATGATTTTATGGGCCTACCCTAGAGAATATAAAGATAAGTCTAGCGCTGCTCAAAAAACAAATAATCCTAATCGTTTTCTATATCCCAGTTGGGCATCTCCAATTTATTGGGTAACACAGGGCTATGTAGTTTTAGACCGAGCTGCCTTTCCAATTATTGGAGAAGGAGAGGAAGAACCAAATGATAGTTTTAGGACACAATTAGTTGCCAATGCTGAGGCTGCAATTGAGGCAGTTGTTAATAAAGGATTTGCTGATCGAGGTCGAGTTGCTGTTGGTGGTCACAGTTATGGGGCTTTTATGGTGGCAAATTTACTCAGCCATTCAAATTTATTTGCTGCAGGAATTGCAAGAAGTGGTGCATACAATAGAACGTTAACCCCTTTTGGTTTTCAAAGTGAATCTAGGTCCTATTGGGAGGCACCGGAAGTATATTATAGCATGTCACCATTTATGCATGCAGAAAAGATGAAAACTCCATTATTATTAGTTCATGGTGAAGCAGATAATAATTCAGGAACATATCCTTTACAAAGTGAGCGTTATTATAATGCTCTTAAAGGGCTTGGTGCTACAACAAGACTAGTGATGTTTCCAAAAGAAAGTCATGGTTACAGGGCTAAAGAAACAATTCTTCATCTAATATGGGAACAAGATCAGTGGTTAGAAAAACATGTAAAAAACAAAAAAAAATATCTTAATTCTGATGAAGATAAGCCGAAAGGATAAATTATTTTAAAAATATCATTGGGATGAAATTAAAAATCTGATAAATAATGTTAATGTATTTACATACATTTAAGCCACATAAAATAGAGCCGTGAAAAAACTTATAGTATTCAGTCTAATAATTTTCTTTTTTAGTCAATGCTCAAAAACGAATGAAAACTATATTAAAATTAATAGGTTAGAGTATTTGAATAAATTGGAGGGGTTTTGGTTAGGTCAATGCATTGCGAACTGGACAGGTTTAATTACCGAAATGGATAAAATTGGAACTCCTGTTAATGGAAGAGGAGGAGGTTTCTATACAAGAGAGGATTGGGGAAAACCGGACCAACCAAACTTATGGGGTTCCAGTGAATATTCTGAGACAATTACTTACATATATGCTGAAAAAGACAGTATTTGGGGTGCTGACGATGATACAGACATTGAATACATTTACCAAGAATTAATCTACAATAGTCCTTCATTAGACCTTACAGGAGAACAGATAAGAAATGCCTGGTTAAATCACATTCATCTGGATGAAGAAAACTTTTTATGGGTTTCAAATCAAAAAGCATTTGATTTAATGAATGATGGTATTATTCCACCTGCAACTAGCGCCCCTAATCTTAATCCTCACTATGAAATGATTGATGCACAACTTACCACCGAAATTTTTGGATTTTTTGCCCCAACAAAACCAGAAATCGCTATTGATTTAGCATATCTCCCAATAAGAACTACTGCAAGAGAAAATGCTGCTTGGATTTCGGAATTTAATATCATCATGTATTCATTAGCTTCAATGAATACAAAACATAAGACAATAAAAGGAAAGGTTGAATGGATGGCAAAACAAGCACGATTACATTTACCCAACAATTCTTATTCAGCAAAAATGTTTGACTTTGTGTTAGAGCAGTACAACCAAAAAACACCTTGGGAAGAAACACGTGATGCGCTTCATGAAAAATATCAAATCCGTCAGGAAGATGGATATCACTGGGCAACAACAGATAAAAGCTGTAATGGATGTTTTGCGGCTGGAATTAATTTTGGCGCAAGTATTGTAAGTTTACTTTATGGTGAAGGAGATTTAAAAGAAACCATTAAAATTGGTGCATTAGCAGGATGGGATTCTGATAACCCGACAGCAACTTGGGGAGGATTGTTAGGATTTATGGAGGGTAAAAATAAAGTTGAGAAAATTTTTGGAAAAAAATTATCTTCTTCATTTAATATCCATCGAACAAGAAAGGGTTTCCCGAATCAAGGAATCGATCAATTTCAAAATATGGCACTTAAAGGACAACTCATAGTGGATAGAGTTGTTCAAGAAAAAATGGGAGGTAAAATTGATCACAAAAATAACATGTGGCTGATCCCCAAAACCAATAACAAATAAATTCTTAGTAAGAGATCAATTTCAATCGATCAATTCCTCCTAAAAATCTATTTACTGACATTGGTGCTGGATGAAAAGGATTTCCAGACTTGGTGATTCCTATACAATAGAGCTTCAAATTATATTGTTTAATGTATCCTAAGATTTTAACTGATTGCAATTTAAGATATAAGTGATCATCCACATGGTTTCCCCAACAACACAAAACCTTAATGATTTTAAATTTTGGATCCTGAAGTAAATCCTTTATGAAAATTAAGTTCTGTTGGGTCAACCTAATATCTGGATTTTTTGGTAGTTTCGCTGGCTTCGAAGCCCTCTTTGGGTAAAGGTTGATAAACCACCATCCATCGCAACCATTGTTGTTTGCGATTTTTTCTATATTTCGTGAAGTGGGATCTAATTGTTCCTCATTTGCTTTACTTGGGTTTAAACCAATCGCCAACAATTCAACTGTACCTTGTTTTCCCAACAAAAATCTTTTATTTCTGTCTTTAACAGGGTTACAGATTATTTTAGTGTAAGTAGTTGACATTTTTATTGTAGAACTATAGTTAAATTTAGTTTAATATTTGTTTTAAGTGTAAACCAATTTAAAAGATTAAAAAAAATGGAATTATTGGCCTACTGTTTATCTTTATTTGGACTTTTTATGATTATAAAAGGCGCAAAACCGACCATACAATGGATAAGTAATAATTCTGATAAAGAATTATTAAAAGGTATTGGATTGATCGCAATAGTTCTTACTATCTGTTTTTACATTATAGCAATTATCCATTATCTAAAAGATTTTTAATTGAGTGTATTTAAAGTTAATGAGCAAAATTATGAGGTTTATGTTAAAAGCTGTTCGAAAAAACCTCCTATCTCCTTCTCTCTATCAATAAAATGAATTTCCAATATCCAGTCTCTTTTGGCCCCATTTTTCCCTAAAGCAAAAATATCAATATTATTATCTGGATGAATATAGTTTGTTCGATCCTCACCCTCCAATTTTTCGTGTGGAAAATGACCTATTAAATGACCTGCAATCTCCCCACCAAATGTCCAACCATAATAATTTGCTAATTCTAAAGTATGTGAATAAAGTTCTGCACCTGTTATATTATGTTGATTATCAAAAAATCTTTTGCAATCATACCAAGCTGATTCAACGTCATTCATCAATTTAATTTTTGATTTATCATCCCCTAAAACATAAGTTCTCCCAAAATCAGCCTCCCATTCTTCGAATACTGGACCAAAATCAATAAATATAATGTCATCATTTTTTAATACTAAATTTTCAGGATTTGACTTATAGGGATAGAGGGTATTCTTCCCTGCTCTTACAATTCTTTTATGCCAATACTTTTTGATTCCAAAAAGATAATAGGCTAAATTAAAAATATCAGTATTAAGATCTTTTTCTGATTTGCCTGGAATGATGAGATTTTTCTTTTCAATTTCATTAAATAAGAATGCCGCTTTCTTTTCTGCTTCAATTAATTTGTTTTTACTCATCTTTAAAATTTAAATCATTCTTAAACATATAAAAGTCAAAATAATGATAAAAAATAATTAAAAGATGTTCAAAAACTGTCATTATTTTACAAAAAAAAATGCTAAAGCACTAAAAAGGAATCAGTTATATGCAATAAAAACATTAAATTTTGGGGTTTTTTAAAAAAAACGTTAAACAAAACATCCAAAAGAAACTGTTGTATATACAAAATATAGCTAATCTAAAAAATGAACCTGATATTTGTAATGAAAAGATTTTTAAATGAATCAAACGAAAAGAAAATATCTTGTAGCTTATCC
>JAQWNZ010000009.1 GCA_029246125.1 Flavobacteriaceae bacterium | reverse complement strand
AAGAAAAAAGAGTTGGAGATTTAGCTCAATTTAGAATCAATTTTGGATTAACTACTTTCCTTAAAAACGATTTTTTTCAATCTAGTTTTAATCTAAGAGCTAATTATGTTGGAGAAAAACAAGTTGGTGAAACAACGACACAATACCTAAATCTGGGTTTAAATCAATCCAATATTATTCCAAAATACCTTGTTTTGAATAGTAATTTTATTTTCGGGTTCAATAAACTTCCTTCAATTAAATTTGCATTTACCTTAAATAATATTTTAAATAAACTTTACTATCATCCAGGTATTCGATCAGCATCAGGAAAATTTGATCTAAATCTAAGAAACGAAGGTGAAAGTTATAACGAATGGATAACAAGATCCCTTAGTGGAAAACATATCCCTTATGCGATGCAAAGAGGAAGGCATTTTAATTTTAAAATATTAATGGACCTTTAATGTTACTTCTCAAAAGACTTCCCATCCTTATTTAGCTCTCTTCTAATTCCCATTAAAATTTCATTCATTGAAATTTTAGTGTTTTTATGCATGGATTTTAACCATGCATATTGGATTACGTTTTTTATTGATCCACCAGCAATTTCATAGTTTTTCGAAATCTCTTTAAGTTCTTTATTATCTAACTTTAAAAGCCCATTAAGTGCATTTTTCCATAAGATTTCTCTTTGCTTAACGGAAGGAATTGGAAAGTTTATAATACTCTGAATTCTTCTCGAAAAAGCGAGATCAATATTTGGTTTTAAATTTGTTGCTAGGAGAATGAGCCCGTTATAATTTTCAACACGTTGTAATAGATATGCCGTTTCCTGATTTGCAAACTTATCTTTTGAATCACTGACTGAAGTACGCTTGGAAAATAAAGATTCAGCCTCATCAAAAAATAAAATCCAATTCTTATTTTCAGCAACATCAAAAATATTTCCAAGATTTTTTTCAGTCTCTCCAATATATTTAGACACAACTTGTGAAATGTCAATTCTATATACATCTAAATTATTCTTTTTCCCAATCAAAGAGGCAGAAAGTGTTTTACCGGTTCCAGGTGGGCCATAAAAAAGAGCCTTATAACCTTTATTTATTTTTTTACTTAATAAATGATTTCCATCAAGACTTGATTTATTCTTTAACCAAGTATCAATCATGTTTATCTCATCCAATGAGTTGTCCTCCAAAACAAGATCCTCCCAGTCTAAAGGAGTTTCTAGGCGACTTGCTGGAAAACTTGAAGTATACGAAGGCTTAAATGGATTGCCACTAGTTATATGTAATAAAAATTCCTCACCTAATTTAAGAGACTTATCTAAAAGATCCTTAGGTTCAGATGAATGCTCTATACTAAGAATTTTACTTTGCTTAAAAATATGATCAAAATTAAAATAGTTATTAATTTTAATTTTATGTTCAATAGATGAGCCATACATTATAAAAACTATTGTCCTCAAGGTAGGTTCAAAATAATTTGTTTCTGAATTTTTCCGCCCACCAAATTCCGTATAAGGTTTATCTAAAGTTTTATTTTTAATTAAAAAACGGTCATATATTTCAGGAAATAAATTTGATGCCATAGCGCCAATAACAAGTAAGCGTTCAAACTCATCTTTTAAATCCTTTTGAATAAAAGCTGAAAGATTACTTTTATCATTGTATAAATCAGGACTTGGAATATTAACAAAAGATATATTTTCTTGACTACTAAAGAAAAAATCAAGTCTATTGTCAATCATGTTAGATAGCCAATTCAATTCATTTTGAATTGTAAAACTATTTTCCTTAAGTATATCCATATATTCTTTTACTTTTTATTTCCAATCTACATTAATCCGGTTTTCCATAAATGTTGTTTGAATAATTGAAATATTCCATGGGATTGTTTCCAGTAACATGTCAAATGTTTCTTTTATAATATCTAAATTATAATCAAGTTCATTAGGTGTTAGAATCCCTTCTCTTATCAAAAAAGTTTCTCTTAATGCAGCAATACTTGAGTTATTTAGTTTTTCCCAATTTTTCAAAACTCCTTTTAAAAGAGAGTCACACATTTCCAATTCTAAATCTTGAATATCAATATTAACATCAATTTGTGTCCGCAGATCTACTCCACACAAAATCTTATTTAACACCAATTCATTTTCATTAATGTTTAGTGATCCTGTTACCAAGTATTGCGTTAAGATAACTCCTTTTTGAACAGCTAGGTCATCTTTAAATTTTTTATCGATTAGCAAATTACATTTATCAAATAATCTATAAAAGAAAGGCCAAAGAATTATTAATCCTGCATTTTGGATTACTATACTGTCAGAGTCTTTCTGCAATAGGTCTGAATCTTTCTTATTTTCTAAAATCCCACCCTCTGAAAGTTGATTTTTATAATTATCGTAGGTTCTCTTTAAATTAAAAATAAAATTGCTTGTCTCCAAAGCGTATTCAAATTCTGCATCACGAAAATCATTAAAAAATTCATTACTTGTTATTTGTTGATTTTCCAAAACTTCTTCAAATAAATGTATAATTAATTGAAAAGGAGAATCTATATATATATTTTTCTTTAACCAAAATTGGATGATTTTTAGATCTAAATCAAGTCGTGTTTTTATTGATAAAATTTCTCGAATTGATGTATTTAAAACTTTTTCAATTGAAGTTGAAAAAAGTATCAGACTCTTTGACAAATCAGGATGAATAAGGTTCATTATGATTGATTGTTTGGTTTGAGGTATAATTCCTATCAAACGTTTTAGTTTAACTTTTGATTTTAACCATCCAAAAATCATTTTTTTTATTAGTAGCTGCGATTCATTAATAGACTTTAAGAGAATTTTATATAAATCATTTTTACTAAATGATTTATTCTCATAATTAACAGATCCAATTTCTAAATAATAATCTAAAAGATCAATATTATCTAGGATTTCATTTTTGGTCAACTCCTCGGTTTGTTGTGAAAACTCAAAATCCTGTATTAATTGATTCTGTTGTTTTAATCCCTCTATATCTGTTGTTTTTAATTTTTCTTTTAAAAGTGATATAAATTCATCGTAACCTTTAATGTTTTCTTTCTTTAGATTTTTGTAAAAACTTAAAATTGTCGATTCGGAGACATTGCTATCAAAGTTAGTAGCAAGGTTAATTAGGAGGTTTAATTTAGATTTCTTTTTAAAAGTTGATGATTTAATAACCTTTTTAAGAACTGGTGCAAAGTAGAGGGATAGTCTTTGTTTCTTTAAAATTAATTCATTAAATGAATCTATAATAGATGTCAATGGAATAAAAATAAAAAGATGTTCTAATTGTAAAGGCTTGAATTTATATTCACCTAGCAACTCCATAAGAACATAGTCTTCCTTAAGAAGAAATTGTTTTATTTGTGATTCAATTTGATTTTCATAAATTTTCAAATGTTTTGGAAACTTTTTAAACTCGAGGTAATATTTTAAAACTTCAATCATTTCCAAATCTGATAACTCAACATTTTTTTCAAGTTCAATGAGTTTTTTGGAGAGATTTAATTTAGAGAAAATAAAATTTAAAATTTGTCTTTTTGATCTCTTAAATTTTAATTGAATAAATGGCATCAGCTTCTCAATCAAACTGATTAAACTAGTTTGCTTCCAAAGCTCCTCAATTAAGGTCAACTTAAGAAAATAAGCATTATTTGACAATGTAGTCGAGAGTTTAACCTTATCAAGAAAAATTTCCAAAAGTTCAAATACATAGTACAATTCAAAACTAGCTGTTTTATAATGTATTAATTGGTAAAACTTCTTGATTTCAATAGGCTGTAACTGCTCTAAACTATTTGAAAGACGCTCCGATATCACTTTATTAGATAAAAGCTTAGTGATAAAAAACTTATCCCCTGAATTGATAGCTGACTTAATAAAAAATAATACATCCTGTTGATTAAAGCTTTCAATGCTAGCCCATTCGGGAATTTGATCGGTTTTCAAAAATCCATGAACTAAATCTTTATAGAATAGTTCATTCTTTAGTTTAAGATTGGTAAGAGAAAATTTACTTGAAGAATTGAAAACAAAAATTGCTTCTCCAAGTTTGCTTGGATTTTTTTTCGACTCTTCTGTTCGAAGGTAAAATGTTAGTTGTTGAAAATTTAGATAATTTTCTTTTTTAATGTTCTCGAAAAAATCAATTGTAAATTCAGAGACTGAAAACTTTTTTAAATCATTTAATACCCCAATTTTCTTAAATAGAAACGTTCTTAAAATTACTTTTAAAGAATTGAAATTTAAGGAAATGATGTTATAAGTTCGTTGCATCTCCAATAAATCATGTTCTAGGTCAAGAATATTTCTATTTTTTCTATTAATCATTTTTTCAAATTCTTTTGAAATATTACTTTGAAGTGTAATTTCAGAAAACATCAAGATTAATTCATGATCTAAATAATTTTGGTTTAAAAAAGCGAGTAAGGTTTCAGATGACGAAATTATCGAAGCAAAACTGTCGTGAAAAATAATTACCTCCTCTGAGAAAATTGATGAAAGCTGATTTTCCAGTATATCTTGTTTTAAACCAAGTAACGAATCAAATTTTTCTATATCAATAGGTTTTGACTTATCCTTGATTTTTAATTTTGATCTTTCAGCGGCTTTTTTAATAAGCTCCTGTAATGTATTTTCTTCAATTATGATAGATTCTGTTTTTTGGAGCTTATCTTTTTTGAATATTTGAGGATACAGATTAATTAAAGTCATGGCTAGAGACTCCGAAAAAATTTCTGGACTTATACTTAATCCTTTTGAAACAATAATCTGAAATGCTATCTTATTTATAGTTAAAAGTAATTGATTTTTGGACTGGGACTCAATTAAGTTCTCAATAGTCTTGATTCTTTCCAAAAAATCTACTCCTGAAATTACTTTTAAAGCTCGAAATAGATTTGATAATAATTTTATATTGAGTGCTTTTGAATAGCCGCTATGAAAAACGAACATTTCTAAAGTATATCTTGAATTAGGCAGTTGTTTAAATAAATCTATTAAAACTTTTTCTAATTCATTTTTACTCATGGCCAATACATCTGTTACATTAAGCTGTAATGAGGAGATTTCTTCAGATTTAATTTTAGTATTTTCCTTTGATTTTTTGGATATTTTATCTTTATCAATGATTTGACCATACAAAGCATTAAAAATTTTTGATATCGATTGATCAAGTTTCTTTTTGTCCACCATTTTAGAAAATTCAAAAAGAAGTTCATTTCGCTCCAAAGAACTTTCTTTACTAAATCGTTCTATGAAGGAGTGAATGAAAGAGGAAGCTGATGGTTTTTTACTTTTGCTTACAAGCAAATCAGTAAGTAAGGATTTTTTGTAATTGTATGTGATATTAGATTTATCAGAGTAACCCAAAAGTTCTTTAATGAAGAATTTATTGGAGAAAATCTTATCTAGATCAGAAATTAACAAGTCCTTATTATTCTCTCCAAAATAGTCAATCAATTTTTGAAGTGATGTGTCAGTAAGCAAGGAAAAAAATCGTTCAAGTCTAATTTTAGAAATAAAAAATGATTTTTTTGAAATATAATTCATCAGCCCTTGATCATTTTTTTCTATGAGCTGCCCAAGGAGTTTACTATAATCACTCAAAATTGTTAAATTAATTTGAGAAATTCCAATTTCAAAAAAAGTAATTAAACTACTTAAGGCATCCTCGGAAATCAATCTGGTCTTAAATACCTCATCATTGGCATGTTCAAAATTTACTGATTCTGATAAATTAATTCCTATGGTTTCTTGATTTGTCTTAGAAATAAATTCATTGATATACTTTAAAGAATCTAATTGATCTTGGTTTTGGGATAAAAATTTAGCTAAAGTCTTATAATTCTCTTTATTGAGTAAAGAAATTAAGCGAGATAATTTATTTTGATCATTATAAAAAATTGAAGAACTCAAGTAAATAAATAATTCTTGATCACTTTTTCCTATTAGTCCAACAAAAATCTCATTTAATTCTTCTAAAGAATTAAAGCTATGCTGAACGAAAGGTTCTTCAAAAAAAGAGATCAAAGCTTCTAGATTGTATTGATCTCCTTTAAATTCTATTTCTTCTTCAAGAATATTTTTTTCATCGACCTTATTATTTAATAATTCATTTAGTTTTTTATTCTTACTTGATGTTTTTATAAAATCATCAATTGATTTAACCGATTTTGATTTCTTATTCTCTGCTCTCAATAAACCAATCAAACGTTTATAATTATTTGGATCTAAAAGAATAGAAAAACGCTCAAGCTTAACTTTATTCTGATGGAAAGAAATAGATTTTAAATATTCCAATAACTTGCTGTCTTCTTCTTTTAGGAGGGATTCAAAAAGAATTTTAAGTCGCTCTATTTTACTAAAGCTAAGTTGATGAGTAAATCCGTTTTGAAAATAAAAGATTAACCCTTCTAAATTATATTGATCTTCATTAAAATCTATTTCTCCTTCAAGAATATTTTTTTCTTCGACCCTATTATTTAATAATAATTCATTTAGTTTTTTATTCTTACTTGATGTTTTTATAAAATGATCAATTGATTTAACCGATTCTGATTTCTTATTCTCTGCTCTCAATAAACCAATCAAACGTTTATAATTTTGTGAATCTAAAAGAATAGAAAGACGCTCAAGCTTAACTTTATTCTGATAGAAAGAAATAGATTTTAAATAATCCAATAACTTATTGTCTTCTTCTTTTAGGAGGGATTCAAATAGATTTTTAAATCGCTCTATTTTACCAAAACTAAGTTGATGATTAAATTCATTTTGAAAATAAAAGATTAATCCTTCCAAATTATATTGATCTTCTTTAAATTCTAATTCTTTTTCAATATCGATTGTATTAGATTTATCAATTGAAGTTGAGAATTCTTTAAAGGTATCTGATTGAACTTCTAACAAGGACTTTATTAATTGATTAGATTCTGAATAAATAACTTGTTCTATAATAAATTTGAGGAAGTTTGAGAATGGGATGAAAATGATTCCAGAAAAATATTTTAGCGTTTTAAAAAATAGTAAAGAATCTTTATTAATATTTATATGCTGTGTTACAAAAAAGAATTCAACATCTTCTAAAATTTGTTTTTGTGACTCAACATTTGAAAGTTGGTAGTTCATCAAAAGCCTTTTAAAAAAAGAAATTGAGGCTTTAAAAATAATTTCATTTTGTAAAAGTAATTTATGGTATACTATTTTTTTTGCATCAGAGTCAAGAATATTAAAAAGCCTGAAATAGTTTTTTTTATTTGAAGTTAAAACCAGTTTTAGTTCTTTTGAAAACTGATACGAATCCTTTGTATTTATTATCATTTCATTGAATGAAACAACTCCTCCTACCCACCATGGAAAATATCCATTTTGAATAAAAAATATTATGGCTTCCGCTAACCTTTCTTGATTTTGATAAGTGGATTTATTTAAATCCTTTTGGACAAAGTCATCAAGTTTAGATTTGAAATTTCTTAATAGGGAATTGAGGTCTCTAGGATTAATGATCCCAACGT
The DNA here is from genome assembly GCA_029246125.1 of Flavobacteriaceae bacterium. Classification (GTDB taxonomy): domain Bacteria; phylum Bacteroidota; class Bacteroidia; order Flavobacteriales; family Flavobacteriaceae; genus MS024-2A. Next base: position 34,847 of record JAQWNZ010000009.1, on the reverse strand, counting down.
CTATTTCTATTTTATCAACTACAATATTCCTCTTTTCAAATGGTAAAAAAACATCTTCTGTTATTTCCAATAAACTTTTCTTAACTAAGTTCATTAGATCATTACTTAGAGGCTCAAATACTCTTTCTTCAGTAAGTATTAAATCAAATTTAAATTTTCTAATATTTCCATATAAAGGCATCTATTCCGATTTGTAACTTTTTAGTAGTTGGATTAGTTGCAATGCATAGAGATCAGATTGATTATCATCATCACTTTTCTTCTTATCAAGCCAGTTATAATAAGTATCTTCGAAAAGACTAACTTGATTAATATTTAAATAAAATAGATCATAATTGAAATGAGCCGGAATATATTCATGTATGACGGATTTTAAATAAGCCCTAAATTCAGTATTCTGAAATCTTAATGGCCAATCAGGAAAAATAAAACTTACTTTATTTGAATACATGAAATCTGTTGGGAATTCATGACTATTTCCTTTATCTATGTTAATTTCACTAAAGTTTTCAATAGAGTCCTCCTCTTTACTCTTTTCAATAAAAAATTTTAACAAACGTTTCATTTCACCTTTTGCTCCAGCATTTGAATAAATAGTCTTAGGAGATTTAAAAACAGGTTTGTTGAAAATGTCAAATATTACAATCTGAAATTCTTTTTTCCCCTTGCTTTGAATTATTGAATAATTTTCTTTGTTAGTGCCTAGGAGAAAAATGTCATTTCTCAAATCATTTTGCTCCTCAAAGCTTGTCGCATTATAGCTAATTAAAAATGGTGAGTTATCATTATCTAAAAATGTAGTAATATAATTAGTTTTTAGCAAAGGTCGAAGTAAAATGTGCTCTACTAAAAAAAGTCCTTCGCAAGCTTTATTTAAATGATCAAATTTCTCTATCCCTTTTGACATCGCATTAACACACTTTTCTTCTGAGTTAGCTCGATATAATTCAATGGGTTGTTTTAATCCTGGGGAATTATATAATAAATGAAATTGATTTGTTTTTCCTTTAGAGGCTGCAACATTATAATTTTTTGATTTGTTAGCATGAGTGAATAGTGACTTAAAGTCTTGATGCGTGGAAGTAAAATAATTAAGGTGAGTGTCTTTTATATTATTTTTATCAGATAATTTAGAGTTAGTTAATACGCCTAGATTTACGCCGCCCTTAATATTTATTGTATCTTCTACCCACTGATCATCATTGTCGACCTGTTCATAGTCCCCAACCAAAGGATTAGTCAAAGAATGAAATGAGGTGTCATTAATATTAAGTAAATGTTTTATCCTTTTTTCTTGTCCTGAAGAATTCTCAGTATCCCAAGAATCAATTTTATAGTTGAATCCTAAACCTTTATTTTGTCCATTTTCAACAATATTCTTAGCGTACTTAATTTTGGAATTTAAGATATTTTGTTTAATCTGCTGATCGGTAATGTTTTCAGATTCAATTTTCATCAATTTTGAAAGTGTCTCAGTATCAAAATTTTCTCCAAATCTTGCCAAAAGGTGATCTATTATTTTAGTTCTCCTATTGAAAAAATCATCTCTAGACTCTGAAATTTTATTCATGTAATCTAAATACTCTTCCTTAGTATCAAAAGAAATTAAATCTTTTAATCCTGGAATCTCTTCGGCATATTGATTGATAAAGGTACTATTGATGTCACTTTGAATAGAAAAAATTTGATGAAAATTTGATAATTGACTCAAATGATTTGCCATAAGTTGTTCAAATAGAATTAAAAATCCCCTAAGCTGCTTCACCTGTGAAATTCTTTTCTTTCCAGCTTTTGATGGTAGTTCATTTTCTTTTAAGCCATAAACTGCTGGAAATTCATTTTGAATAGAATAATATTGTTCAATCTCAGCTTTATTGAATCTTCCTGTAAGATCAATTTTCTGTGGTTTTACGGATTTATAATAATTAGTTTTTTCTGATAAGCTCAAAGAATCATATAGCTGTGAAAGAATTATTGTATCAATTTCGTAGAAAATATTATCCCTATACAACCTTATCTGCTCTGTTCCAACGTTGTAATTAGAAATATTTTTATTTAAATATGGATAATTATCCTCTCCAAAAGTGATCAGATCATCAAAAACTTTTATTCCATTTTTAAAAATAAATAGTTGCTCTATTTCTAGCACACCTTCAACTTTTTCAATCGCTTCTCTTATTTCTGAAATATAAATTTCATTTGTTTTTAAGGTAAAGTCATTAGAATCAATAAAACCCTTTAGGGGGATTGGACCAGAAAAAATTTCATCTAAAGAAGATCCATTTGACCGAATGGAGTCTAAGTCTTGAAATTTAATGTTTGGATTTAATATTTTCTCAACTTGAAAATAAATTTCTGACAAAATAGTCTCTCCCAAAACAAATGAGTCTATTTTGAGTTTAGCATCGATACTTAATTCATCTTTCTTTAGTATTTGAATTTTTTGAAAATCAGTAGCTAAAGGTCTATTTTTCATCAAAAGGGATAATACTTTTTTTCTTATATCATCCTCAATAAAATTAATATCATTAACCTCTTTGCATTGAACGAAAACATTAAAAAGACCATTAAATCCAAGAAGATTATCTTTTACAGCATAGACCCACGCATTTTTTACTTCATCAATATTTTCAATGATCAATTTTTGAAAATCTTCAGGGATCAAAGGTCTTGATGGAATTATTTTATCAATGGGTAAAAATAAGTTGGTTTCCTCTAAATCTAAACCTTCTTTTTTACCAACAAGTAAATCCTCAATAGGAAAATTAGTTCGATAACCCAAATCTGTTATAGCATAACATATTTGTTCTAAAAGAGTAACTCCTGGGTCGTGATAATTAAAATCAGTCCAACGCTCACCACTGTATTTTTGAATCAAAGCAATACCTTTTTCAAGAAGTAAATCATAGTTTTCACTATCACTATTAAATTCTGGTATCGTAAAATTTTTAGGCTCAATCATTTGCAGATTTATTCAGAAAAAAAACGTGAAATATTAAATTTGATTTGATATGGCTTGCCGTCAACTTCATTTACCCCATAATGTCTTCGAGTTTTTACTTGAAGTTCATAATTATGCATCTCACCCACCCATCTAAAGCTTAGTTTATTAAAAAAACTACCATAATATGCATGTGTATGTTTTATTTTATTTCTTGAAGATCTCCCTCCAAAGGTAGAAAGTGCAATTGCGTGTGCCATCGCATAACGACCACTTCCTCTTTTACCTCTAATTGATGCAACTACTTCAAATCCATTAATTCCATCTAAATTAGTAATGACAGTTTGCCAACTTCCATCACCATCAACTTCTCCAGTAGCATAATTACCACTTTTTGTTTCCACTCCCAAAACCCCCTTGATATCAAAATCAAAACGAGGTTCATTAGTATGAACTCCTATTTGTTTCTTTTGATCAAATTTAAGTAATGGAAGGCCTTCACGATCATTTATAGATAAACCTTCAATATTATCTTGATTTAAATTTAACGAAAAGTCTGATTCTTTTTGAGTTGTTTTTTTAAAGAAAGACATCAAGCGAGTTGAATACCCCAAGGGATTCAACTTAAATCCATGTTTTTGGTTGATTGAAATCCCGTCATCAATTATATTTAAGGATGAGTCGATTAAATCCACAAAATGTTTCTCTGTTGCAAAACCTCCTTTTTGAAAGTAGTTTTTTAGGGTTTGTCTATTAATTAAAGCCATACTAAATCTTAATTTTAATTACACTTAAGTTTTTTGAAGCCGTCGAAGGATCTTCATCTTTTTTTGGTTCAAAATCTAAATCGACAGCTGAATTTTCTGAATTAATAATAAAGTTCCCTTCAATATTTAAATCGTTATAATCTATGGGTTCAGGAAGAGAATACTCTGGAACATCTATGATGTTAATTTTATTATGATTTCTTGGGACAAATAAAGACCATGGTAGTCCTGATTGTATAATATCTTTTTCGTCCTGACTAGAAGCGCTATCATAAGCAATTATACCTCCATCAGAAAGTGATTTGAAATGAATGACTGAAACGCCTGTAACAAATGAAACATAGGGTCTAGATTTAATAAATTGGATCATATCAGATTTTTTCAAAAGAGTTTTTATTTGTCCGTCCCCTGTTACCCATGGACAGATAAATTTAAAAAAATCATTATTTAATTTATTAATTGCTTTACCTCCAGAAATATTTGAAAATTTAATCTTACATTTTATCCATATGTCTTCAAATACTGGGTTAATAATTTCAATCTTTAAAAATGGAGAACAATATTTATAGAGAAGATTTTTAACTTCAATCATATCAGCACCATTTAATTTTATTTCATCAATATTTTGTGTTTCATCAATCTTCTTAAGACACAAAACTTTAACTTGGTTATCACTCTCTATATTATTCTGATTGCCCCAAATACATTTAACATGCATAAGCCAATCAAATTTTTGAAGAAGAAATTTTTCAATATCCCATTTTGTAGTAGGTCTATTTTTATGCCTTAGTAATTGACTTACACGATTGTAAAACTCTAATGTTGTTTCCGTTTTATTCCCACCAAATGATTTTAAAGGTTGGTTAACACGAATTATACCGTTTACAGGAGTTTTTAATTCTTGAATAGATTGCGCTTCACGATGGGGAGTATAAATAAGTTCTTTATTTTCAGGGACTAATTCTGAAAGTGTTAAACCATTATTGTGAATCGCTTTAATTAAACTAAACTGATCTGCCTTATTTTTAGAAACGGCTTTGATATAATATTTTTTGTTGTTAAAGAATTTATAATCGTTTGAAATGTCTGGAGGTAAATTAATAGAAATTACTCCTGATTTTAATAATGATAAAGTTTCATCATAAAGAATTTGATTTGGCTTCAACTTTTTCCAACCATTTAAACTTGAATAATACCAATCTAATTTTTCGCTAAACTCATAGTCTGTATTTTCGCTTTTCTTAACCTCAACAAGAAAATTTAACATTTGAGGTGCATTTACATTTTCTAATCCAACAATAAATTCTCCAGAATTATCAAATTTTGGAATTATAAATTGACTAGTTACACCATTATTAGTAAAAGTTTTAGTGTTCCCTTCATTTGAAATTAAAAAAAATGAATTTTGTTGATGATAATCATTTTCGCTTAACAAAGCTTGATTAAAATAGAGTGTAGTATTCGCTCTATAATCAATAGATAAATTATCAATTATTGGACTCCAAGGTTGATTTGGTGGATTAATTTCCTCTCCTTTTTTCTTTATAGATGCTTTAAGAACTGCCTCATTATATATAGTGGTAAATACATCAAAACCAAAACCAATATTAGGATCAGAAAGTGAAAGTTTTAAAAATCCTGTTTCTAGTTCTTTAGAATATTCTTCAATTGATTCGAAGTCTAAATCATATTTTGGTTTTAACTGAAGTTTTGAAATATCCAAGTCATCTAATTCAAATGAGCTTTTTAAGTTTGCTTCTTCATCCAATTGAAACATTTCGAACTCATGATCAACTGTACCCATACGCTTGAAGGTAAAATCTGAAAGTGCTGAGAGTTTAAGTTTAAAACTCAAATTATCAATGTCTCTATTGTAGTTTTTAAAATACTCTTCCAGATCTTTAGTTTCAGTAGGTAAATTCATATAATCCCATCTTAGCTTAAGATTTGATATTGGCTTGCAAAACAATTCATTTGAACCAACCAAAAGATAAGATCCTTTCTTAGGAGACCCACCTAGGATTTCAAACTCACTATTAATATCAACATCTCCTTGTTTATTTTGAGCGGATAATTTATTGAGGCCGTAAACAGCAACATCTATCTCAATTTTTGAGAGTTCCATTCCCGCTAAAAATGAATATGAGTGATAAAATTCCCCAGGGTTTAACAGGAACTCAAACATGGGAAAATTGATATTGTAATTTTTTTTATGAATAGCCTCATTATAATTGTCAACAGATGGCATTCTTTTATCAAGTTCTATCATTACTTTAATTTCTCCTTCAGACCAATCCTCAGGATAAACTAAAGTGTAATTTTCTATTGATTCCCAACCTTCTAAGTTAGTGTAATTAATTACAAACATTTCATCAAAAATTTCACTGAAAATTTCCTCTTCATTTAATCCTCTTTGATTAGATATGTCAATAATTAAATTTGTGAGTGTTTTTATTGAATTTGGCGTAAACTGAATTTTAAAGATTATTTTTCTTGAGCTTTTAGCTAGCCTTAGTGTTGATGAGGATATTGCAAATCCTATATCAGCAACATCCATAGTCTGACTGATTTCAGTTTTTAAAAACTGTTCTTCACCTAGTGTTGAAAAAACATCATCGTTCTGATTAAATTTTTGAACCTCTTCGTTTGAAATACAATGTGTTTTGCTAAATAAACCTGAAACTAATCTAAAGTTTGAATTGTAATCAAACCGATTACTTTTGCTTATAAAAAAAGTTCTAAGTTCACTTATTTTAGTATTGTTCAAGTTAATTTCATTATTTGAGGTGTAAATAATATTATCACCACCATCATACTGGCCCGCAATAAATTCAGTTTTTTCAATGAGATTTATTGTTTTAAGTCTCTGATTAATTTCAAAATAAACAAACATTTTTTTTGGAGTTATCTTTTTTGGCTCCTGCATTAATATATTTTTATAATAATAATCTAGATGCTTTTTGGAAAGTAAGTTTAAATCTGATTGCAGTTTTTTGAATAATTCAAAAAAGGCTAAAATTAGACCCATATGGGCCTTGTGAATACTTCTTTCCGTGAATGATTTTTCAAATAATGGGCGAGCCCTTAACTGAATATTGTAGAGAATACTATAAATTGGATTGTATAGTAAAATCAATTTTTTGATTCCACTACTTAATGGAGGTTGCTGAACATCTATGTCAGCGAAAATATCTAATGGGATGATATTCTCAACTCCCCAGATAGAAGAAAAAATAGTAGGGTCAAATTGAAGATCTAATTTAAAATCAGTATTGCCTTTTAAGCCTAAATAATATCCTACAAATTTTGTGAAAACTGATTTAAGTTTATTTGTTATTGCCTGTTCAAGTTCAAGTTCTATAGGTGAGCTTTCAACTGATGTTATATTTTTTGTGGAGGAGATATACCACTTGTTGATATTTTGAAAATAACGCGATAATAAAGAAAATAAATCTCCAAAAATAATTTCTTTTTCTCTCTTGGAAGAAAAATCATTTAATTCTCTTACAATATTCAGGCGCTGCTGATCATAAAACATTAAATCAAATTTCAAAATTTCTGCAATAAGAAAAGTATCATCTAATTCAATTAAACTATCCCAATATCCTTCCTTTTTATTTTTAAGATTATAAAAATTTATTTTTTTGGAAAGCTTAAGAGTAAACATAATTAAATCCTCTAACTGACGGTCGTCAATTTTTATATTCTCAGGATTTAATATTTCTAAAGCTCGTGATTTCAAATCTTTATTATTTTATTCTTGTCCCCTCGTTAATATAAAATGGGAAAACTATATTAGATCTATTGTTTGTTGCTCTTATCTCATATGCAACATTAATTTCTATAAGTCCTTCACTACTATCTGTTTTATTAGCTTTAATTTCAATGATTAAAATTCTAGGTTCAAATTCGTTTATGCTTCGTTCCAATTCTTTCGATAGTCCCTGAATTAATGACTCATTTGCCAATTCAAAAACCTGACTATGAAGAAAACAACCATAGTCACTTCTCATAATTCGTTCACCTAATTTTGTAGAAAAATAAATTTCCAAACTCTGCTTGATGTCTTCTTCCATAGTTACCATTTGAATATCACCAAGTTTCTTGTCGAATGTTGGGGGGAAGGACCAGCCTTTCCCTAAAAAGGATTTTTCTAAATCTTCCATAATATTAATTTATTTCTACTGCTCCTGCTTTAATTGTCATCTTACTTCCACCATCCACATCTATTCCTTTACTTCCCTTTAAGGAGATTTTCCCCTTCGCCTGAATTGTAATATCTTTTGAACTATCTAATTTAATTCCATCTTTTGAGGTAAGGATTGTGTTTTTATTAATATCTGTAATCTCAATTTCCTTATCAGTCTCTTTAATTTTGATATAGTTATCATCACTTGACTTAACTGTTATGATCTTCTCAACATCATCAAACTCAAGGGTTAGTTTTTCTTTAGAAAGAATCGCTTTAAACTGATTTTCAGGGTCAATCGTTTTATAGGGTTTTGTTATTTTTGTATATAAGCTTCCTAAAATTACTGGATATCTGGAATCGTTAGACAAAAAGGAAATGACAACCTGTGAATCAACCTCTGGGATAAAAAAACTACCAGCCTCTTCCCCAGTATATAAAGTTGCTAATTTTGCCCATAGCCCATCACCAGTTACTTTTAGTGTAGGAATATTTACTTGAATGCGTAATTCATCATTTGGATCTGTGTCTATTTTGGTTACTTTACCAATATGGAGCCCTTCAATTTTTGGAGAATATTTTGCTATATCAACCTTATTTTTGTTTTCAATTGGGTTGTAACGCATTCCAAATCCAATCCAAGTTTTATAAACACCACCCTGAAATTCATGTGATAAAGAGGTTACGTATGCCAATCCACTGAACCGAGAACCAAATCCAACTAGAGTTATTACCGAACTAAGATCAATATTATTTATCCCTTTAACGCAAATTTTTCCAACCAATCTGCTCATCCTTGATCTCATAAGAAAGGCATTAGCAATATTTTTTGATTCACTACTTGTTAAAATTGAAGAAGAAGAAAGTTCATTTTTTGATGGGCTGACGTCTTTACTAATTGTTATACCATCCAAATCTCCTTGATCAATAAGAGATGGTTCTTGGCTTAGACTAGAGACCGTCTCGTCATTAAAAGAATCATAACTAGAAATATCAAAAGTACTATATTGTGTTGTCGCATCAACTTCAGCATAAAAATCTATCATTGCATTACCATAGGTTACGGTTAACTCAGGAATGGTTAATAATGGTTTTGGTTCAGTTACCGTTATTGAATTATCGGAATTCAAAACTACCATTCCATTTGCCTCTGCCCTTTGAAGAATAAAATCCCAGTCATTGCAATTATATTTAGGCAGGAAGTCATTCATAAAAGATGTTAAAGAAACAGTTTTAGTCACACCCGAAACATTTGATATCAAACTATTTATAATGTCACTGTCGAGCTTATCTTCATAAATTTCTGATGTATATGTATTTGAAAGTTTGACTGCTTTGTCAACACATTCAATGACTAATAAGTTATTTGATCTATTATTTTGGAAACCTCGTTTTATTTTAAGGGAGTGCTTCGAAATGATTCCTTTAAAAACAATTGAGTTACTTTGATTATAACCAAATGAAATTTCAACTTCTTTACCTGTCGAAAAAATCGATTCTTCACTTTCATCAAAATTATTTTCTTTTGGATTTCCGCCAATAATAGATATTGTAGCTCTACTAAGTTTATTTATCTCTTTAAATGTTTGAATACTGAATATCTTAAAAGTATCCTCCACTTTTGTACCACCAACCTTTATACTAAAAGATGCAATTTGATTTAAAGAATCTGATGGTGATGGAAAAAGTAAACCCATTATTTCTTAATTGGAGGAAATTCTATGTTTGTTCCCGTTTTTAACTTTCGAAATGATGAAAGATTATTGTGTTCAGCTACTTTAATGTAATAATTTTTATCATTGTAATATTCTTGGCAAAAATCTATTAAGTTATCGCTATCTTTTACCTTTGGGATTCTAGTTATATCTGGACTCATAAAATAGTCCATAAGAGAGAAGGCTGGTACTTCCTTTATGCTCAATGAGCATTCAGCTCTCAAAGGTGTTCCAATATTTGAGTGAAAAGTATAATTATATTTAAACGATGTGACCCGTCCAAAAATTGTCAAATCACCTAAACCCCAAATACCTTTAATATATTTTCGTGAGTGAATTTCATCATCTGGTTCAACAAATAAACTATTGAAATAACTCAAAGAAGGATAAATGGAACTGCCGGGAGTTAGAATTGGTGTCATAGCTGGCGGGGGCCATGCTACAGCACCAGTATTATCAATAATAAAATCTACCTCCCAAGTTTTAAGACTAAAAAGAGGTTCTGAAGTCTCAACCATTTGACCGTCAGCTGCCTTTTCATTCATTGGTTTACCATCATTATCTTCAAAACCTATTTTGTGTGAACTAGGATTCAACTGAAGTTTATACATTCCCGAGGGAAGAAAAGAGTCAACTCCATCAAAAGCTAAAAAAGTCATATTCATAATCTAATAATCTAATTGTTTTCTAATCTCAGTTAAAACCTCTCGGACACACTCTTCTATTATGCTTTTTCTATCAATATTATTTTGTGGTTGTTTTTCAGATAATTTTTCATCAATAAGTTTAACAATATCGACATTACTCGTTTTATTATCTGACTCTACAGTTCCTTTAACAATAAGTTCTTTAATTTCTAATGGCATTATAACTATGATTTTTTAAAATGAGAATAGGTTAGTTTTATTGTTTCAACTGCTAACTTACCATCCATTGCATCAAATGAATCAATACTAATTTCCACAGGATAACAATTAAAAAAAGTCCATGACATTAATATTTTATCACTGTTATTGTCCAACAAAAAAACGTTAAGCGTTTTTCTGTTTATAGAATAACCAAACTGATCATTAGTTAAAAAATTGTTACACCATTTTCCAATATCTGAATCTTTTTTAACAATTCCTCTTTTAAGTTCCAAATCATCATAAGTAACACCCATTGGTAATTTTATTTGTTGGTTATTTGATCCTTTTGGTGAATATGTTTCAGTTTCCAATTTAGCTTTTATACCACTTATTTCCTGAAAAGAAGCGTCTGTTTGGCTAGAATCAAATCCTGTGATACTTTTGAGGGCTCCCAAAAGACCAAAACCAGCATCACTTGATGTAACCCTGAAATTAAACCCAACTGCAGGGTAGATATTTTTATCAATCTCCATTTAAAGTATTGTCTTTATTAAAAACCAAAATAGCTAAACAAGATTTTCATATGAAGATCTAATTTAGCTAAGATAGTTATAGCAAATTGCTACAATCAATTATCAAATAATACTCATAAATTAAGCAACTTCAGCTACTAAACCTTCATGGGCTAAAACTAAAGTTTCGATAGCTGCTTCAGAAGACTGAGAATTTAGATCTGTTGGTGTAACTTTTAATGGGAAGGCATTTGTTAACGTCCAAGTCATTCTAGGCGTTGCTGTCTCATCAAGAAGTCTAATTACTACGGTTAGTCTTTCATAAGTATTCAACGATATTTGCGATATCCACTCGTAGAATTGGTTATCATCCGCAAAAACACCTTTTTTCAGTGTTATGTCAGAATATTTGAGTAATCCTGGCATTTTTATTTTTGAATGATTTGGACTGTTACCATGACGGTATTCAATCATTTCAGTTTCAACTTCAAGACCACTTACCTCTTGAAAAGGTAGGTCTGTCATGTCGCCAATATCTACGGAGAAGTAAAATTTAGGTAAAGGCCAAAACTGATCTTGTTCTGCTCCGGTGCCTGCTGTTGGAAGTGCCATATTCGTTTATATAATAAGTTAGTTAATTATGATTTTTGTTGTTGTTGCTCAAAAGTAATTACGATGAATTCTGCTGGTCTTGTAATTGCTACTTTAACGGTCATCTTAAGAACTCCATCTAGAATATCGTTTGGAGTCATTGTAGCTCCTAAGCCAATATCAACAGAGAATGAATCATCAGCAGATTGACCTGCCAAAAGACCTGATTGCCATTGATTAGTCAAAAAACTAGATACTGTGGCTCTTAATGTAGACCAAGTAGTAGCATTATTTGGCGCGAAAACAAAAGCTTCTGCTGCAGCTTTGATACTTTGCTCCAAAAATGTCATTGTTCTTCTTACACTAACATATCTGTAGTCTTTGGAATTACCTTCTAAAGTTCGAGCTCCCCATACGAGGACGCCCTTACCTTGAAATGTTCTTATTGCATTTACAGCTTTACCATTAAGTGGCAAATTCAATTCTTCTTGATTATCATTATTTATATTTACAACTGGGGCAATAACAGATCCAAGGCTAATATTAGCTGGAGACTGGGCTACACTTGCTTGATTATCTACCATGGTATAAGCACCTGCCATAGCTGGACTAGGGGGTAGTACATTTAACATTTCACTTACCTCAGCTAAAATTAAATTTAGTGAAGGGCTTATAACCGTAAGTGTTGCGTTAAGAGAATTTATTGCATCTGGTTCAGTAGTATCTGGAATCTTATCGATTTCAGCAGTTATTCCTTCAGCTCTAGCAGCTGTAATGTTGTCAGCCTCTAAGTTTTCAGCAACTTCTTTTGATAAAACTTCTGATAGCCCGTCTAAATTAGCAATTCTGGTAAAATCAACTTCTGATTTGCTCACTATAGTTGTATTCAAAAAAGGATAGTATGAAGCCCCCCATTGTAAAAAATTGGAGCCAACTCCATTTCTAAACTTATCTACAGCGTCATCATCATCAAATGTTCTTTCCTTTGCACCTTCATAAACATCTAGTATTGCAAAGCGATTTTTAAGTTTATAACCACAGTGCTGAAGCATTGCAGCTTGCAATGAGTAGCAGTCATTTTCATCCAATAAGATAGCATCAGGAATGACCACAATTGTAGGCTCTAAAAACTTTTCTAAAGCAGTAAGACCTCCTCCTTTTGGATCATTTAATTTTGCAGCATCAATTTTTTCATCATAACCTCCTACAGAAACGATGTAACAATCTGCTCCACCGTTTGAATAGAATAAACGCATTGAGCTGTGCAATAGAAATTTTGAATCTTCAACGTAAGATAATTTAAATCCAACAGCTGAATCGTCCGATTCGATATTAAATTTAGTTGTTGGCGCACCGCCAAATAATTCTTCAAATTGTCCCATAGAAGATATTCTTGTCGGAACGTTAGTGAGATCTTTTGATCCTCTACTCGCCTTGGAGGTGTAACCTATAAAAGCAGGTATTGCTGTTTGGACTGGAACCACGGAAGATCCAAATGAACTCTTCTCTTCGATATATACCCCTGGAGTTGCTAATGTTGTTGCCATATTATTATTTAATGATGTTTATATAAATGCAATATAGGTAAAAAAATATATTAAAATAAAATAAACCGGAATTAATTAATTTTTATGAAGCTTTCAAGAAAAAAAGTATTACTATCTGTATCAAACTTGAGATTATTTGGAGTTGGATGAGGTAAAAATTTATTAAAAGACTTATTGAATTCATCTTCTTTTTTTAGAAAGAGCTTATGATTATAAGTTTCATTCATTTTTACTTCTTCAGGCATTACAAAGGATTGTACTTTCATTCCATTTTCAAGGATTCTAGATGAAAAATTATTGTACTTTTCATTTGTATTTTCATCATAAACAAAAAAGTTACTAAAATCTTTTTCATTTTTTGTGTAATAAAAATTAAATCTGAATTTGACTATTCTGGAATTAAATCTCGCATAAATTTTAAGGGGGGTGACATCACTTTCTGAATCTTCAAATCCAAAAAATTCATTATTATGATTAAGCTCAAATAAAACATGACCTATTAGTCCATTATCATCATATGGCTCAATAATAGATTCATCCACATATGTATTAGGATGTAAACGATTTTTATCAGAGTCTGTTGACTTTAAAACAAATTTTTGATTGTATTTAAATGGTATATCTGTTTTATTTAGAAAAAGTAAGTCGTTAAACTTAAGAATAAAACTCATTGCAATAGGACCAGCAAAAACAACACTACTAAGATTTGAATTATTGCTTTTAAGAATTATAAAAGTATTTTCTTTCTTTCGAAGAATAAGATTATAATTTTTAATTAAATCGCTCGTCTCTTTGTCAGGAATGAGATCAAAAGCCACCAATTTATTATTCACAAAAAATTCATGATATAAAGAAAGCTCCAATATTTTGCTGAAATTACTTACGTAATCATACCGATTAGTCATAAAATATTTTCTTCATATTAAACTTAATCGTTGTTACATTATATTGGATATATTTTCTGAAATAGTTTCCCCATCAAAAACAATATGTTTTACTTTATAACATACTGAGGGGACATAGTTGGTTCCAATATTTGACCAAAGTTTCCCAATATCTTCTAAACTAACATTGTTATATTCTAAAAAAAGTTTGTCGATAGAATTAGATAAAAGTGGAGTGTCGGAAGGAGTGAATGTGTTATTTGATTGAAAAAAACCAATTACTAGCGAAATATATCTGAGTGACTCCATATAATTAAAGTTTGGGAAATAAGCTGAGAACATTAAATAAATATCCATTCTGGCTTGAGGATTTACTCCTGGAGATTTTTGAAAATATCCATTTTTAGAGGTTCTTTCTTCTTCAATATTCACCAAAAAAATAGAGATTTTATTTTCAATTTCTGGATTAATATTTCCTTTTAAATCAACAAGACTAGATATTACAACTGCCTCCTCCGAGAGAGAAAGTGAATTTTTTATGTACTCATTTAACCGGTATCCTATAGATGCAACAATATTATGTATCATAAGCGTTTATTATAGCTTTTTTTTAATAAATGAAAGGACTATCCTTACAATATAAACTGAAATAAATGAAACAATACAACCTATAATATAGAGCTGAAGTGTAAATAGTTTTTCTAAGGAATTGAGATCAGGCTCTGAAGAGCTTAGGGATAAAAATTCTAAAAACAAGAATGATGCTATTAATGCAATTAGAAAACTAATCACAAACCAAAACAACTCTCTTATAATCAACTCCTTCATATTTTAAGGTCTTTTTGTTGATTTAATTTTGAGTAAAGAAGACAAATAAATAGTTAATCCTCCCAAAATAAATACCGCGTAATATTTCCAGGTTGACTTGAGGAAAAAAACTTCATTTATTAAATAAATTATTGGAGTCAAAAAAATGAAAATAATCATTACCATTATAAAACGGTGAAATTGATTTTTAACTATAGAGTCTCTTACTTTCCAATCTGATAAAGCCAGAACAAATCCAATTACAACGGCAAACAAGAAAAATAATGAAGAAACAATCAGAAGATCTTTCTTTTTAAGAATATAATTACTTACTTTAATGGGGTAACCCTCTATCTGACCAACCGGATCTACTACTGGAACAGCATTAGTTGCAAATTTTGATTCTATCACATCCCAGAGTTCATTGTATCCATTATCATATCCTAATGCCCAAATACCAATTCCTTTTAGTTTGTTTGTAATTGCAAAATCGTATTTTTTACCCAAGGTATAATCATCATCAAACCAAACTTCTTTAGTTGTATTATCTGGATAGGTAATATTAAAGTAATTAGTCATACTATTCTTTTCCAAGGTTGGACTTAAATTATTTTTAGTTACAAATTCATCATTGAAAATTGACATTATTTCTCGATATGTAACTTTTCTTTCAAACATTGAAGATGTAGTGCCTCCCTCACCTATATTACCCTCCCACATACTGCCATAATAAGGTAGTGCTAAAACGGTTTTTGAAGGATCAATTCCAACGTCAATATAATATTTAAGAGTAGTATTTAAACTTATATTTTTTGATTCAAAAGGAAGTAAAGGAGCAACAGCGCCTTGAAGTTGCGGCCCCGTATTATAATCATACCCCATGATGACAAATAAATCTACGGATTTCTGAAGATCTTTAATATCGAATATTTCTCTGCTATCAACTGCTGGAAGTGTCAAAGAGATAATAGGAGTTTTTGTTCCTAATTTTTGATTAAGTCTTTTTCTTAATTCTTCTATAAATCGATTGAAACTCCCTCGTTTTAAATAGGGTAAATTTTCAAAATTTATATCTACTCCGTCAGCATCTCGATCCAATAAAAGATTTGATAATGAATCAATTAGCACACCCCACTTAGCTTGATCTCCTAAAAATGAATTGTTATTTTTATATCCATGACTTGAAACAGTCAATAGAACCTTTGTTTTTTTGAGTTTAGCTGAATCAATCATTGCCGTATTTCTCCACTCAATCATTTGTTGGGGATTTGTGTAAGATCCCGTTTCTGGATCTAATTTGTAAGAAAAATAAGAGATGGTTGATAGTAACTCAAAAGGATAACTTTCCCATGCACTTCCCATCCAATACGGATGCCATCCAAAAACTTCATTTTCAGGTTTTATTTTACTGTATTTTTTATTTCTGACATAATAAACTTTTTGAATAGAGTCCCAATAGAAATTTGAACTGTTAATCACATCCTTTGACCCATTAATGGCATCATAAACATATCCATACGTAGTGAAAATATTTTTTTGGTCAATAGGAGTAAATAAATTTTGGGAAGAAGAATCCATGTCCTCTGCGTTATCGCCTTCTTCAATACCTAAAAAATTTTTTACTTTATTTACATCCCTATTAAAGTAGCGAACATCATTTTGGGTTTTTCTTACACTAGACCTTAATTGCATTGATTGTCTTCTACAGGATGAAAATGCGATAGACAAAAGTATAATCAACACAAAAATGTTTCTAGGCCTTATCATTTAATAACTGATATGTTAATATATTCATTTAATTTATAAGTCGTTTCTTCTTCCTGTACTTTTGATTTAACAATATTAACTCCTACTGTTTTTAATGTTATCATATAGTCATATAGCTTTGAAAGATTTGTAATTCTCAGCTCACCTTTTAAAGGATTACTTAAAGAATCTGTTTTAAAAAAACTATATGAAATAGTACTGTTTAGACTAATGTTATCATTCGAATTATTTTTAAAATCAATTTTTAAGTTTTCATTTGTAGTTTTGGGAAGTGTAAATTTAGAACTCGTTTTAATCAATTCTGACTTTGCAAAAAGCTTCAAAGGTTCATCAAAAATTAGTTCGTAAAGTTGGGAGTAATTATCAATATCAGACTTACTTATTCCAACCCAATAACCCCATCCTAGTAGGTTTTCAAGATTATCGATAACTAAAGGTATTTTTAATTTATGGGGATTTGTTATATCCAACAAAGGAGCTAAATTGTATTGTTTTTCATCAACTAGATGATAAATTGTATCAGATATTTCTTTAACCATCATTTGATTTTCCTCAAGACTATCTATTACTCTCTCTACAATTAAATTTGATCCCAAAGTTTTCTTTACTTTAACTTTTAAAGCAGATTTAGTATATCCTTTTTTAGTTACATTAAAGATTACAGGATTGTCATTTAAGACTTTAAATGAACCTTTAATTTTATCCCTTTTTTTAAGATCAAAGTATTGGTAACGAACTTGATCTCCTTCAACAAACTCAATGTCTATTCCTCCATAGATTAATTCTGAAAGGCTATTATGTTTTAAACATTCTATCTCAAAATAAAAATTATCATTTTTTAAACCTGTGTATTGAAAGCTTAAGGGAGTACCCTTTGTTTCTGTTTTAGTAACAAGATTTGCCAAATAAATGGTGTCATTTTTAATTTGATCAGATAAAATATTTATTAAAAAATCCTCATAACCTTTAATCTTTACAGAACCAGAGTCTTTAAGTTTTAATTTTAAACTATCTAAGTAATTTTCATAATACGAACTTAAATCTTCTTCCTTGGTTTTGATCAAAGCCTCTACTTCTTTTCTAAATTTATCTTCTAATGAATTCCCATTTGTTGCATTTAAGTCAGTTTGAGGGGTAGAAAGTTCATCTAAGGACAAAGAGGGCTTAAAATCGTCTTCTATTGGACTCAATAACGATTTGCAACCATGTAATAAAATTGCAGAAGTTAAAAATAAAAAGGAGAGATTTTTTAACATTGATGCTAGTTTTCTGAAATTTTATTTTGAAGATCTGATCTAATCTTTTCATACCGATCATAAGCATCTTGCTTTACAATGTCTTGAATCTGTTTTTCTTTTGATTTAATTTCAAAACGAGTAGACATTTCTTTAAGTTTTTTATTCTTTACTCTTTCATGATCTAAATTATCGAGTGCTTTCAAATAGTTCATTTCATATTTCTTCTCATATTCAAGTATTAAATTTTCATAAGGTCCTTTACTTGACATTATTTTAGTTAATATTGGTGCTATTTCGATCATAACAAACATTAATACTATAAATAATGAAGAATTACTATTAAGACCACTTAAAGCCCTAATTTGATCCATTAGACCATAGGAGAGGCTGGCTTTGATCAATTCTTTTTCTTCATGAATCTGACTTTTTACGATAGCTTCATCTAGTATTAATTTTTCAAGAATATCATCTCGCTTAATTTTTTCAGTTTCTATTTCAGCCTGAAAAGTTTCATATTTTTCTTTTTTGCTAAAACATTCAACTCCCCTTCCTCTTCTTTTTGTACCGCAAGTTCCATCACATTCACACTTATAATCTTGATAATATTGTTCTCTGATTAGTAACAATTCTTTGTATTGATTTTCAGCATTACTTTTTTTTCTGGCATTATCTTCAAGAAGACTCGAATATTTTTTATCTATATCTGAAATTAAAGAGGTGTTCTCAACTTTTAAAAAAGAATCTATTTCCGATTTAAATATTTGCATTTCCATGGGTTTAGATATTATTAAAGCAATTATTATTGCGATGATAAATCTTGGAATTGCTCTAATTAAATCATTCAATTTATTGTCAGATGAACGCATACTAGAAATAATATAACGGTCCAAATTAAAAATTATAGCACCCCATAAAAATGCTAAAGCTATATTTAAAATTAAATAATTAAAAATGATTGATAAGGCGAAAAATGAAGATACTACCGCAAGTATAGCAGTAAATAATATGGTTAATCCAATGCTTGAATACTTAGTAATTTCAAAACGAGGACAATCCTTCAAAAGCTCTAAACTAGCTCCTGAGCAACTTATCAAAAAACGATTTATTAGATTAACCTTTTTAGTTGATTCCATCATTTAAATACTCTAGAAAGAAATTCTTTTACTAAGTAAAGAAAATTTTCAGTGAAAGATTTCTTTTTTATCTTTTTTATAGGAACTTCGGTTTCTATTTCTCTAAAAAGTGAACTGTCCTTAAAACAGTGAAGCGAAATAATTTTAGATTGTGTACTTTTTAGTGATTTAAAAATGAAATTAAACTCCGTGTCCTTAAAAATTTCAAACTCATGAAATCCAAAAAGTGGTAAATTCCCCAAATTTGATTCAATTAGTTTACCAATCATTTTAATATTCCATGAGATTTTAACCTTTTGGCCTAAATATACTGCATATCTTTCATCATTAATAGAAGAAGAATTTATTGCGATATACTCTTTTATTATAGGATCTAAAACTTCTATGTCAAAATGAATTTCCTTAATTTTCAAAACACGAACAAAAACAGTTTTTTTCTGAATATTATCTTTGTTTTTAGCTATCAAGGTAAATTTAGTATCCTCCTCAATTAAGATTCTTTTAATCCCTTTGGATTCTAAATTTTTATCAAGAGGTTCAATTTGAACTTCATGAGCGTTCAAAACTTCCCAACTTAATTCAATTTCTTCTTTTGGATAAATTATACTACTATTAGATTCAAACTCAATTTGAATATCACCATCGAACATTGAAAGTTTTTTGGAATCTAATGTCAAACCATTAAAGAAATCATTTTTATAACGAATTAAACCCTCAGCATCTTCAAAATTTGGTTGTTCTCGTTTGCTTATCAGATATTCTTTATCAAAAATACCGAAATAGTCTTCTTTAACGAACAAATCTTTATCAATCCTCCAGTATATCTGAACATTAAGATCAATTAATCTTTTACAAAGATTAACAAGCTTCATAGATTTTTTATTGCTTGTTGAGATAACAACAATTTCGACTGAAATCCCATCCTCGATGGCTTCAAACAATGATTTTGATAATAAAAAAAGATCATATTCGTCAATCATCAACTGAACAATACTGTGATCCCTAAGAAGTTCTTTCTCAAGTTCAGATATCAAATCATTAGTATAATAGTACCTGAACATTCTTATTATTTAATTATTTTCATAAAAATACAATTCCAAATTCAAATTTTGATAAATTTGAGCATAATCAAAGCCTAATGCCTGAAAAAAATAATCTTAAAGGTTTATTACCCTATCAAGAAGAAGATCATTTTTCTTTTTATGGTCGTGAAAAAGAGGTTGAAAATTTATTGCAAATTATTCAAAAAAATAAACTGATTACATTAACTGGTGTTTCAGGTTCTGGTAAAACTTCGCTTATAAACGCAGGCTTAATCCCAAGACTGAAAAAGGGCTTTTTAGGTCAGGCTGGAAAAGAATGGTCAATTTGTAAATTTAGACCTGGAGTAAATCCAATCGAAAATATGATTGCGGCTCTTACAAATTCTGGTATTCTAAAAAAAGACTACAGGGCAAATACAGAAGATTTTGCAAATTATAAAAAAATTATTGAGGATGATAAAAACTTATCACTCTCAAAAATTTATAGGGACTCCGAAATTTACAATCAAAGGAATTTATTAATTGTTGTAGATCAGTTAGAAGATATATTTGTCTTTGAAAAAATAATCAAAGAAAAAAATAGTAATGATCAGCTTTTACTTGATATTATTTCAAGAACAGTCAGATTTAAAGAAACTTCAATTTATTTCTTAATCTGTTTACAAACAGAGTACATTTCTGAATTAACTAATTACGCTAGCCTTCAAGAACTTTTCAGTAAATCCCAATATGCAATTCAAAATATTGGTTCCAGCGGACTCAAGTCATTAATTACAAATAATTTTACATCAAATGGAATTGGGTTTGACAGCTCAGCTTTCAATCATTTATTAGAAAAATCCACTCAGGATTTAAGTTTGCTTCCAAATGTTCAGTTTCTTCTTTATTGTCTTTTCAACAAATATAAAAATAAAGATTCTGTAACTAAAGACATGATTCATGAAATTGGTGGGGTTAAAAATGTTATCGGAAATAAATTTGAAAGCCTCTTCCAGTCTCTTTCTGAAACAGATCAAACAAATTTTGAGAAAATTGTAAAAGCGACTATAAATTTTGAAAAAAATCAAGACAATGATTTGTCAAATTCTTTTGGTCAAATTTTAAATATATCTGGAGTAGAAAGGTCAACTTCGAATGAGTTAATTAAACTTTTCAAAAATGAATTAGGGGAATCTATTGAGTTTTTTGAAAATAAGATTTCTGGAGTTCAGAGAAAAAATAATAAAAGTATAAACCTTGATGACATCGTAGGGTTTAATTATGAAAAAAATAAAAATTGGGACCGTGAACAAGATTGGGTAGAAGAAGAAAAAATAGCTTTCCAAAATTATTCTGAATATGCATTGCAAGCTCAAAAATATTCAATTGGAGAAATTAGTTTGTTAAATTCTCCAGAACTTGAAATGGCTATCAATTGGAAAAATTCAAATTCGGTTGATGAAAATTGGGCTAAAAAATATTCATTAAATTTTTCAAAAACTATAAATTATATTAACGAAAGCGAAAAATTTTTTAATCAAAATAAGGAAAAGGAAGAACAGCGCATCAAAAGAAAAAGACGTATAACTAGAAACATAATAATTGGATTTAGTTGCCTTACTATTATAATAGGAATTGTTGGTGTTGACGCTTATGTAAATGGAAAAAGAGCAAAAGAACAAAGTGAAATAGCAGCAAAAGAATCTATAGCAGCAAAAAGAGCACAAGCTCAAGCTGAAGCCAGCGAAAAAGATGCAAAAAAAGAAAAAGAAAATGCAGATATTCAAAGAATAAAAGCAGAAAAAGCTCGCCTTAATGCTGAAAAGGCTACAATATTTGCCAGAAAGTCACTAGAGAAAGCCAGGAGGTCTGCAAAAGAAGCTGAAGAACAAAGAAAAATTGCTGAGGCATCTCAGGAGGACGCAGAAAAGGAGAGGACTGAAGCTCTAAAACAAAAAGAAAAAGCTGATAAGGCTAAACTGCAGGCTGACAAATTAAAAGAAATCGCTGAACTAGAGACAGAATTCTATCCTCTAATGCTTGAATTGGAAAATTTAACTAATGAATCTAATGATGTTGAACCTAACAGTAAAATTCTAATTTCAATAGAACAAACCCTTGAGAAATATTATAAATATGAGAAGTTAATGATTCAGACAGATTCAGGAAAAATAGTGACTGAAGGTCTTTTTGTTTTATTACAAACTGCATTAAAAGCTCTTGAAAAAAAACCTAACTATAGGGAAACATCAATGTTAATTAAAAAGATTAAACCAAGTGCATCTATAAGAACTATTAGTACTTATGAAAATAAAATTATTGCTATTGGTGGTGACGATCAGTTTCTATATGTACTTAATGGGGCAACAAAAAATGAAATTGAACCAATAAAGATCAATGAAAGAATTAGAAAAATTGTTATTGCTGACTCTAACACAATCTTTGTAGGAACGTTTAAAGGAAATGTATTTAAAATTGATTTGACAGCTCAAAATACAAGAGCCAGGAAAAAGAAAATTTATGAAGATGGGACTGTAATAAAAGAACTTTATTATAAATCAAACTCCGCACACCTTTTCATAGTTTCATCAAAGGATATCTCTATTTATGATGGACAAGATTCTTCTACTCTCATTGAAACTAAAAACATTAATTCAACCTATTACAATAAAAATCTTAATAAACTTTATGTTGCTACGGATGACGGGATTTACTTCCTTCTGGAAAGTGAACTTAAACCAATTTCGCTAAGAAAAATCAATTTAAATACTGACAAAATATCTGCAATTTCTTTTACAGGAAATCGTATGTTTTTGGGAACAGGTTCTGGAGAATTGTATGTTTATAAATTAAATAATGAGACCAGAACCAGAATCAGTCTTGAATTTGAAGGAAAAATTATCGTTCATCGATCTGAAATTACCAGACTATTTTATGATCAATCAAATGATAATTTATACTCTGCAAGTTTTGATAATAAAGTCCTTAAATTCAATACAACTCTAAAAGACATATCTAAAATTAAAAATTCAGCTATTTCTTTGACTGGACATCAGAAATGGGTATGGGATATAAATTTAATCCAAGATAGAAAAGGTAATTATCTTGTAGTTACAGCAGATGAAAATGGTAATCTTTTGTCATGGTTTGATAAAATTGACAAGCTTGCAGATAAGGTTTATAGACTTATATCAGAAAATTGACAACTATTTCATAATTTGCTTATACAATGGAGTTACTTTTAATAAGTAAGGTTAATGAATCACAGCTTTTTATTTTGAATGCTTTAACTAATACACTTGTTTCTCATTTCAAAAAAAAAAAATCATCTATATCACTCATTTTAATCTCAAACAAAAAGGTCGAGGATAATTTTTTGTTTCTTGAAAAAAAATATTTAGAAGTTAAATACATTAAAAAATTAAAGCAATTAAAGCAAATTAATAAAGATAAATATGATTATTTAATTTCGATTGAAAACTCTCTATTAGGTTTAATAATAAGTGCAATAGTCAACTCAAAAATAAAGGTAAGCTTTAAAAGATTATTTGGTTACTTTGTATTCAATAAAATCATATCCCAAAAAAAGACAGCAAGGCATAATTTTTTAGATCTTATTGATGTTTCTAATCTTTTGAAGCATATTTTTTCATGCTCAATTGAAATAATACCGAAATACCATCTTGAAAACCCAATAGTAATTAAAAATCATGAAATGATACATTGGATATTTAATACCAATTACTCAGTTGACCTTGTTAATACAGATTATGTTTTAATGGATATTGAATTCGGTAATTTTCAAAAGAGTAACCATATTAAAATGATTAGTAATTTATGTGATCATCTAATCAATAATTTTAAACTTAAAATTATCTTTATTTCAAATCAAGTTGAAGAATTTGAAGTTATAATGAATTTATCCAAAAAATTAACGAGTGAAAATATTATTCATAGCAAACAGAATTTAAAAGATACCATCAATTATTTCCCTCTTTTAAAGAATTCCATTTTGATCATTACCAATAAATTTAAAATCATACATTTTCTTGAGTTGATAAATAAAGCCAATTACGAAATAAGAGGAGAGTGGAAACTTTCAAAGTTATTTTACCCTGTTAGTTATTTTAAAAATTATTCGAAGAAAACAATAAGTGAAATAAATTACATGATAAAAAATCTTTAATTTAAAGGGGAAATTAATATGGATTCAGAAAAAAAAATTAAAGAACTAGAGTATCGAATTTTTAATCTTGAAAAAAATTTTGATTTGATTTCAAAAAATCTAAATCGAGTTCAAGAATCTCTACCATTTCATTATAATGAATCTTCAGAAAAAGAGAATATTCTGGCAGACAACCTTTTGAGTATAAAAGATGCTTGCAGTTTATTAAATATAACTGAAACAAAAATAATGGAATGGGTTAAAAAGGATTTGATAGCTTTTAAGCGTGTGGGTGAAATAACATACTTTGATAAAATTGAATTAAAAGTTCTTTTTCGAAAAATGATGATTCAAGATTTAGAGTAAGTCTTAATTTACACTTCTATGCTTAAAGCTTTCCTTTTTTCATTTGATCGATTGCGTAGTTTGCTGCCCTTGCAGAAATAGCCATAAAAGTTAAGGATGGATTTTGAGTTGATGTTGATGTCATACAAGCTCCGTCAGAAACAAAAACATTTTTACATTCATGAAGTTGATTCCATTTGTTTAAAAGTGATGTCTTTGGATCATTTCCCATCCTAACTCCTCCCATTTCATGTATGTCATTACCAGGGCGTCTTTGATTGTCATTTATCTTAATATTTTTAAAGCCAGCTTTAGAAAACATTTCGGTAAATTGCTCAAAAAAGTCCTGGATCATTTTTTCATCATTCTCATCATAATCTACGTCAATATTTAACTGAGGTATCCCCCAATTATCTTTTTTTTTGATGTCCAAAGTAACCCTATTTGTTTCTTTTGGAATAGTTTCTCCCATCATATGAGCATTCACACTCCAATTTCCACTTTCTTTAGTTTCTAGTAAATTGGATTTAAGTCGATCCCCAAATCCATCACGATTTGTCTCTCTAATGGGCCTTGCATCAAAACCTGCGGCATATCCCCTTAGGAAGTCAGTTTCTTGTTTATAAACATTTCTAAAACGGGGGATATAATGTGAAGTTGGTTTGGCGCCATCGGTTGTAAATTCTTGAAATCCATCATATTCTGCGTGAATTGTTGCTCTGTAATTATGAAATGCAATGTATTTACCCAACAAACCATTGTCATTTCCAAATCCATTAGGAAAACGATTTGAGGTAGAGTTTAATAAAATCAAATTAGTATTCAACGTAGACGCGGTTACAAAAATAACTCTTGCATAATAATCATGTGATACCTTAGTATCAGAATCAATTACCCTAACTCCAATAGCTTTTTTATTTGCTTCATCATAAATAATAGAATGAACAACAGAATTGGGTTGTAAAGTTAAATTTCCAGTTTTTAATGCCCAAGGAATCAGAGTTGAATTAACATTAAAATAGCCTCCAAGAGAACAACCTCTTTGACAAATTCGTCTACTCATGCAAAGGCCTCTTCCCTGTTGGATAAAGATTGGTTTACTTTCTGTTAAATGAGCACATCTGCCATAAATTACATGCCTATCCGCATAATATTTTTTTACCTGATCAGAAAAATAATCCTCAACAACATTCGCATTCCAAGGCTTTAAAAATTCACCGTCAGGCAAGGTGTCTAAACCGTCCTTATTTCCACTTACCCCGATAAAACGCTCCACATAAGTGTACCATTGTTCTAAGTCTTCATAGCGAATAGGCCAATCAACGGCGTAGTTATCTCTTAGAGGTCCTTCAAAATCAAAATTACTCCATCGTTGAACTTGACGTGCCCACATGATTGACTTCCCTCCTACTTGATAACCTCTAATCCAATCAAAAGGTTTTTCTTGACCATAAGGGTGTTCTTTGTCTTTAACAAAAAAATGTTTTGCATCCTCTCTAAAAGCATAACATCTGCTTACAATAGGGTTATCTTTAATTTCCTTTGAGGTGAGTCTACCTCGATGTTTAAATTCCCAGGGTTGCATATTTGTAGTTGGGTAATCTTTGAGATGTTCTACGTTTGGACCTCTCTCTAAAAGAAGTGTTTTTAATCCCTGCTCACTAAACTCTTTGGCTGCCCATCCTCCTGACATACCCGCACCAACAACAATGGTGTCATATGAATTAGTCACTGTTTTCATCAAGTTGAGGTTCTTCGAACTCTTCCATAATATCTTCCTGGCATGAATTCATAATTAAGGTATCGGGTAAGATAGTTTTCTGATGTTTCAAAATGAAGCATAGAATACTTTTTTAACAAACTTAAAAACTTTGAAATTTTTGTTTTAGATTCAAATTCTGTTCTAATAAATTTAATTGTTTGTTCGCCTTTAGGATCCTTGAAATCAATTTTTTGTTCTTTTATTAAATAAGTTTTAAGAGATTTTAAACCTTCTGTAAGGATAGTTATTTCTCTCGAGGATCCACAATCATTTATCATTGTTAAAACAAAAAAATCACGTTTTTCAGGAGTTGAAAAATTAATCTGATCCTCTGGTAAAATGACATTACAAATTTTTCCAATTAAAACCTGGTCTCTTTTTTTTATTAATGGAAAGTTTGAATATACTATTTCAGGGCTGCTATCACATGAGTAAGGCAGAAGAACAATTGCTCCTGCTAAAAACCCTATGTTCGTAATAGCATTTCTTCTTTTCATAAAAAATTAAATAATGAGCTTAAAATTTACGGTGTTTAGCACTTAGATACTCATTAGCCTCTACTTCTTTAAAAACAGCTTTTTCACTATCCCAGTGAAGAGTTTTATTTGGAAATCTTCCTGCAATTACTCCTAACAAAATGGTTTCCGTAAGCTTTGCAGAATAGGAAAAAGGGGCTGAAACTTCACCCTTTCCTAAACATGCGTCTACAAATTGATGATAGTGTTTAGGTGCATCCCTTTCGTAATCATTTTTTGTAGTCCCTAATGACCCATTTGGGTCGTATTTAGATACATCTATTTTATTATATTCACCACCGACAATGTGTTTAGGAAGCTCCATAAAATGTGGTAATAAAAGACGGCCATTTTCGCCAACGAACATAGCACCCTGCTGGGGAAGTTTATCATTATTTGGAAGCTTTAATTCTTTGCTAATTCGGGGTACTCCAGGACCATCTGACCAAATCCATGTAAGAGTTTCGGTGGTATATTTAGTTCCTGGAAAAGTGTAGGTAACCTTATTATTTTCTGGATAACCAAAACCATTTGGTTTTCTACACTTATTGGTAATCGTGAGTGGAACATCCAGCCCAAGAGCATTGTAAGGAGTATCAAAAATATGAACACCCATATCACCTAATGTACCGCAACCATACTCAACTAATTTTCGCCAATTATATGGATGATAAACTTTTTCTTTATATTTTTTTTTTGGTGATGTCCCTAGCCATAAATTCCAATCAAGTTGATCAGGGATGGGATCCTCACCTTCTGGAATAGGTCCATCAAATCCCCAGTTTTTAGGAGACCAAGCATATACTTTACTAACCTTACCAATAATTCCAGATTGAATCAACAAAGTTGCTAATTTATAGTCATAGAATGAATGAACCTGAATTCCCATTTGGGTAATCAGATTTTTTTTATTTGCAAGTCTAAGCATATCTCTAGCTTCAGAAACATAATGAGTTAAGGGCTTTTGACAATAAACAGGCTTATCTAATTCCATCGCCATAAGAGAGGCTGGTGCATGTGTATGATCTGGAGTAGATACGATTACAGCGTCAATTTCAGACTTCATTTCAGTTAATAAAATTCTGTAATCTTGAAAGATTTTTGCATTTGGATATAATTTGTGAGCTGTATTCAGATTATTCCTATCAACATCACATAGAGCAACCACATCAACTGCATAATGAGAAGCGATAGACTGAAGATCGGATGCCCCCATTCCACCAACTCCAATATGAGCAGTACGAAGACGTTTAGCTTCTTTGGTTATTGCGAGGAGTGATGATGGAAATAATGCAGTACCCGCGATGGTAGCTGTAGTTTTAATAAAATCTCTTTTTTTCATTTTAAATTAAAATTAGATATTTAAAGTATATGTAATATATTAAAGTTGTGATTAAGACTCATAAAAAATTTGATTATAATTCCTAACAAAAATAATAATAACGAAACTAATTATTTCGAACTGCTTAAAATTTTAAAAGAGTCAAAACAAATTTTTAAAAAAACCTCCCAAAAATGAATGAAATTTGACTAATTAATGAGCCCCAAATTTAAATTTTAATTCAATTTATAATATATTTGTGTAAATAGCATAAAATGAAAAAAATAAAATCTTTTCTTACGGCCTTCGCTTTAATAGTATTTTCATACTTCACATTTGCTCAAACAAGTGAAAATCCGTGGGCCATTGCAGTTGGAGCGGATTTAATTAGCCTTCAAGGAGAAAACGTTGATTCCAGTACTAAATTTGGTGCTCCTGCATTAAGTTTATCACGCTATTTAGGTTCTGGATTTTCTGTTGGCGCTCAATATGCAATAGGAAATGCTGAGGAAAATGGAGTTGATCTAAATTATAATTCCCTTGATGGAATTATCAAATATAATATCTCAGAGGGTAATATACTCCCTTACGTTTTTGCAGGATATGGGATGAGCAGATACTCTGATTCTGATGATAACGATGGTTTCTTCCCATCCACAGAATCAGGTAGAACTATTTCTGGTGGTATAGGTATAAATTTTTATTTGGATGATAATATTGCAATTAACGTAAGTACTTCATATAGAGGTGTTAGTGAAGAAGACACTCAAAGTCATTTGCAGCACATCATTGGTTTAAGTTATAATTTTGGTGCTGGAGACGCTGATAAAGACGGTGTGCCAGATCAAAAAGATACTTGTCCAGATGTTCCTGGTTTAAAAGAATTTGATGGATGCCCAGATACTGATGGTGACGGAATACCGGATAATAAAGATAAATGTCCTGAAGAATCTGGATCGGCGGCACTTGAAGGTTGTCCAGATACTGATGGTGATGGCATAGCAGATCAAGATGACGCATGCCCTAACCAAGCAGGTCCTGCTGCTATGAATGGGTGTCCTGATAGTGATGGTGATGGTGTCGCTGACAATGTTGATACTTGCCCGGAAACTTTTGGTGATCCAGAAAACAATGGTTGTCCATGGGCAGATCGTGATGCTGACGGTATTCCAGATAAAGATGATAAATGTCCTGATGAAAAGGGGACTGCTGCTAATAAAGGATGTCCTGATCAGCCTAAGGATTTAATGGAATTTATTAACAGTGAACAAAACCGTTTCTTATTCTCAGCTAGTAGTAGTGAAATTAATAATGAAGACCACGAAACATTAAATGTTATCAAAGAACTTCTTATTCAGTATCCTATTGTAATAATTACTATTGAAGGCCATGCTTCTAGTGATGGAAGCACAACATATAATCAAAAACTTTCTGAGCAAAGAGCAGAAGCATTAAAAGCGCACTTAATTTCATTGGGTGTTGAATCAAACAGAATTGAAACAGTAGGTTATGGAGAATCAAAACCTATTGAAGACAACAAATATGCAAAAGGAAGAAAACAAAATCGAAGAGCTGAAATCAACCGTAGTGCTCAACTTAAAATGAATTAATTTTTATATTTTCTAAAAAAAACCTCCTACTTTATGGAGGTTTTTTTTTAATACTATGCTATGTTAAAAATAAAAAAATGAAAAAATTAAATTTAATCATATCACTTTTCTTGGTGTTTAATCTAAATTCTCAAGACAGAAAAATAGTTGTAGACACGATAGTAACAACCAATCATACAACCAAAATTAAGGGCGAAACAGTAAACTACCTAGCAGAAACAGGTACTCAACCAGTATGGAATGAAGACGGTAAACCAATAGCTACTTTATTTTATACTTACTATAAAAGGACAGATGTTAAGAATGGCAGCCATAGACCTTTAATTTTTTCATTTAATGGTGGGCCAGGTTCAGCCTCAGTATGGATGCATTTAGCCTATACCGGTCCCAAAATTCTAAAAATTGATAATGAAGGTTTTCCTATTCAACCATATGGATATAAAAGTAATCCTAATTCTATTTTAGATGTTGCCGACATTGTTTTTATTAATCCTGTGAACACCGGGTATTCAAGAATGATCAAGGTGGATGGTAAAATGCCAGATAGAAAACAATTTTTTGGTATAAATCAAGACATTGAATACCTATCTGAATGGCTAAACACCTTTGTGAGCAGAAAACAGCGCTGGGAATCTCCAAAATATCTTATTGGAGAAAGTTATGGAGGGACCCGGGTAATGGGTCTTTCTGCTGCACTACAAGAAAGACAATGGATGTACCTAAATGGTGTTATAATGGTTTCACCTGCAGATTATAAAGTATATCGTGAAGCAGGACCTGTTTCTTCTGCACTAAATCTGCCATACTTTTCGGCTGCAGCATGGTTTCATAAAAAATTACCATATAAATTACAACAAAAAGATTTAACAGATATTCTCCCTGAAGTAGAACAATACACTATAGATAAATTAATACCAGCGATTTCTAAAGGAGGATTTATATCTGAACAAGAAAAAATGGAAGTTGCGAAAAAAATAAGTGAATACTCAGGGCTTTCACTAGAATCTGTAATTCAAAATAATCTAGATATTCCAACACGTTTTTTTTGGAAAGATTTACTTCGTGACCAAGGCAAAACAATTGGAAGATTAGATTCTAGGTATTTAGGTATCGATAGAAAAGACATAGGAGTCGGACCTGACTACAGCGCAGAGCTAACTTCTTGGTTACATTCATTTACTCCTGCAGTAAATCATTATATTAGAAAGGAACTTAAATTTAAGACAGATATCAAATACAATATGTTTGGAGATGTGAGACCATGGAATAATGATAATGATAATACAAGGGAAGATTTAAGACGAGCAATGGCTGAAAACCCTTATCTAAAAGTCCTTTTTCAATCAGGTTATTATGATGGAGCAACAACTTATTTCAACGCTAAGTTTACAATGTGGCATGTTGATCCTAGTGGGAAAATGAAAAATCGATTTTACTTCAAGGGTTATAGAAGCGGTCATATGATGTATTTAAGAAATGAGGATTTAATAAGTGCTAATGAAGATGTTAGAATTTTTATAGAATCTACTTCTTCTAAGGGTAAATCTGCAAAATATTAAACATCACAGCGGCGAATTGCGTCAGCCAACGATTTCAAGCCCTCTTGGGTTCTATCACGGGGAATAAATTCTTGTGCAACATATCCTTTAAAACCTGATGCTACAATAGCCTTCATTACTGCAGGATAAAATAATTCTTGAGACTCATCTATTTCATTCCTTCCAGGTACACCAGCAGTATGAAAATGACCATAAAACTCTTTATTTTCTTGAATTGTTCGAATTACATCACCTTCCATAATTTGCATGTGATATATATCATATAATAGTTTAAAGTTACTAGAACCTAATTCTTTGCAAAGAGCAACACCCCATTTTGAATTATCACACATGTAGTCATCATGATCAACTTTAGAATTCAAAAGTTCCATATTCAAAATAACACCATGTTTTTCCGCTAAAGGAATAATTTTACTTAGTCCATTAACACAGTTTTGTAATCCAGTTTTATTATCAATTCCTCTGCTATTTCCACTAAAACAAATAAGATTTGTCCATCCAGCTCTAGCCACCATGGGTATGAATCGCTTATAATGCTTTATTAGGTCTTCATGATATTTAGTATCACACCATCCCTTGGTTAAATCTCTAGTAGATTTCCCCTTTAAATCTCCATAACACATAGTAGAAGTAAGTCCATATTTCTTTAATGTATCCCATCCTTCTTCACCTATCAAATCAATTCCAATAAGCCCTAATTTTTTTACTTCTTTAGCTAAATTTTCCAAAGGAATATTACTATAACACCATTGGCATACTGAATGATTTATATTACCTTTTAATGGTTCTGATAGATCAGATTCACTCGTTAGATCTACCTTTGGAATTGCTAGTGCGCCGGATCCTAAAGCCATAGTTTTTAATGCTTTTCTTCTATTTATATTTTTATTTGATTCCATTTTTAAAAAATTAAATACAATATAGATAAGTTATTTATTTAATTTATTTAGATTCTCTTCCCATTTCCACGCACTTAAAAGTGAATCTTCCAAGCTATAATTTGCCTTCCAACCAATATTTAATCGAATTTTGGAAGGATCAGCATAAGCAACAACAGTATCACCTGGACGTGGATTAGATAATTCAAAAGGTACTTTTTTACCTGTTGCACTTTCAAATGATTTAATCAATTCCAATACACTTACCCCTTTTCCTGTTCCGACATTATAAATCTCACATGTTTCTTGATTTTTCTTATTTAATAGATAATCTAAACTCTCTACATGTGCATGGGCTAAATCCATCACATGAATATAATCTCTAATACAGGTTCCATCAGGAGTATCATAAGAAGATCCAAATACTTTAAGAATTGGCCTCAATCCCTTTACTGTTTGAGTTAAAAAAGGAACTAAATTCTGTGGAACCCCATTTGGATACTCACCAATTTTTGCTGAAAAATGAGCCCCGATAGGATTGAAATAACGTAATAAAATTGCATTGAATTCGGGATTAGCTTTACAACAATCTAAAATAATTTGTTCTCCAATTTTTTTAGTATTACCGTATGGTGAAGTAGCAGGTTTTAATGGTTCATCTTCTCGAATAGGGAGTGTTTCAGATTGACCATATACAGTACATGAAGAACTAAAAATTAGTGGAATTGAATTAGGGATTAAATATTTCAAAAGTTGTTTTAAACTCCCCAAATTATTATTGTAATAACGAAGTGGTTGTGAAACACTTTCACCAACTGATTTGTATGCCGCAAAATGAATTACTCCTCCAATATCTGTAAACTCTTCAAACAAATTGTTCATTTGTGTTTCATCACCTACATCTATTTTTCTAAATATTGGAACTTTTCCAGTAATAGATTCAATTCCATCCAAAACTTGGATACTTGAATTTTCAAGAGTATCAATTAAAACAGTTTCTATTCCACTTTGAATCAAAACTGTAGCTACATGTGAGCCAATGTAACCTAATCCTCCGGTGATCAGTATTTTCAACTAATTATTATTTTAAGTTAGCTCCCAGCCTTTTCTATAGTCTCTTCCAACAAATTGATTAGCAGCTTCTAAATTTTTAATCTTCATGGCATTACCATCCCATTCTAATTTTTTTCTACCAATAAATTGAGGACTTCCATTAGCTCCCTCTTTCCTTAACATATAACTTCTAATAGCAATATTACCCATCAAAACTGTTTCAGTTAATGGTCCAGAATAATCGAAAGAAGATGTTAATGACAAATGTTCAGTGCTATTAAATCCAGCTTTACAGGCATCAACCCATTTTCTTTGATGTCCCCATTCTGGGTCATTATTTTTTATTTTTTCTCCTACAATAACATTTTGACCTTTAATATACATTTTTGGATCCATACCATAATAATCACATGTAATTACTCCTTTTTCTCCAATCATAATTACACCGTTTGGTTCAATCGGGACGTCAGCTGGTATTAAATCAGGATGAAAAGGCTTAATTCCTCCATCTGACCATGTCATTTGAAGAGGAACATTGTTTTTTTCAGTTGCATCAAAATGCAAAGAAACTGATGATGAAGGTGGACAACCTTCAGGGAAATAGTTCGCAGTCCACATTTGTTCATAAACAGATCCAACACTACATTCAACATCAGTTGGATATTTAAGACCTAATGCTTTAAATGGAATATCAATGAGATGACATCCCATATCACCGAGGGCACCTGTACCAAAATTCCACCATCCTCTCCAGTTAAATGGATGCATTTCTGGAATGAAAGGTGTTTCTTTACAAGGGCCTAACCATTGGTCCCAATTCAATGTTTTGGGTTTTGCTGATGGATTTGGTAAAGGCATTTTACCACCTTGCGGCCATACTGGACGATTGCTCCAAACTTGAACTTTAGAAATTGCACCTATACTTGAGTCATTTACCCATTTTTGAATTTGTAACTGATCTGGATTTGAAGCACCTTGATTGCCCATCTGACTTACAATTTTTTTATCTCGAGCCATTTCAGTTAATAATCTAGCCTCATAAATATTGTGAGTAAGTGGTTTTTGGACATATACATGAATACCTCGTTCCATAGCATAAACCGCTGCTGAGGCGTGAGTATGATCAGGGGATGATATAGTAATAGCATCAATATCCTTTTCTTTATCTAGCATCATTTTAAAATTATCGTAAAAGCTAGCATTTGGAAACTTTTTTGTAACCCTAGAAATTTTATTGGCTCCAGATGAGTCAACATCACATAGTGAGACGATACGTTCTCTACCATTTACTGAAGCGTTTATAATATCACTTGAACCTTTACCACCAGTACCAACTGATGCAAGACCTAGCTGATCACTAGGTGCGGTATAACCTTGCCCTCCTAAAACATGACGAGGAACAATAAAAATACCGGAAGCTACAATTGAACTTTTAACAAAATCTCTACGTTTAATCCGATTAGAGTTCATTTTTTTTGTTGACATAAAACTAATATTATTGTTTTCTGAAATTTACAAAAAACTTTAAAAATGATTTGTTAATAAAAGGTTTATTAGGCAAATTTTACAAACAAAAATCTCAATACGATGAAAAAATTTTAGGGAGTTATAAAAACTCCCTCCCAATTTTGATTAATATGGAATTTAGCGCGTATATGATTAGGTCGCTTTAGTTTTA